>JBFJXT010000001.1:0-28209 GCA_041623015.1 Thermoplasmatota archaeon
AAGGGACCATTGACGGATGCCGAGCCGTAAACGCAGAACGGTTCGCCTGTGTTGGGTCTGCCCGATTGACTGTTGGTGGTTTTGGCGTCTGCTTCGTAGACCGCCAAATCGTCCCCGGGCCCATTGGTAATTGGATCCGCAAATTTAGCCCGGAACCAGCCGGCTTCTCCAAGGCTGACCACGCGGTCAGAATCATATTCGGTTGCCCCCAATCCCAGAAGCGAACCTTTGTACGGCGATCCCTCAACGTCCTGGGGATTGGTAAATTCGTTTCCGGCTCCGGTGAAATCGAAGTCCTGGTACCGAGTGGTCATGAATCCCTCCTCCAGGTACTGGTTGCTATCCAGGGCTTCTACGCCGAGGATGTCGGCGCGAGGGCTGCGTGCTGCTGAAAGTTCCACGGGCGTCGGTTCGCAGGAATACCCGGCGAAGGAGAACTCCGAAGGGAACGTGTACTCATCGGTCCAACTGGCCGTCACCGTTGGCACCAAAAGCAAGGCTAGGAAAGCCAGCATCGGCGCCATGAGGTAAGGGGTCCAGCGGGACACCACAAGGGAACCCTGTCTAGGGACTACAAAAGGAGTTTGGACGCTGTGTGTGGTTTTACCGGCCCATACGAACCCGCTATGAACCCCATCCAGCCTCGTGGGCGCCGTGCGACTAGGTGTCCACTGTGTCGCCAGACATGCTCACGAGCGGGTCCACGTGGGCCCCCTCGCGGCGCGCCTCCACGATGTCCAACAGGAGAAAGTGGAGCACGCCAAAGTGGTGGTTTGGCCCGACACGAGACCCCCTGAACGAGGTGCATGGAACGTGCAAATGTTCCACGGCCTCGGCGACAAGGGATACACAGGCAACCCGCTCTTCTTGCAACGGGGCCGCTTCCCTCGTGTGCGCACTGCCCTCAATCACTTCAGTGCCCGCCTTCACCTCCCCGCCCCGTGGCTCAATCCCCCCCGTTGGCCCGGCACCCGGCGAAGCCGATACCAGCACGTCAACGCCTACGGGCCCCGCCTCGCAGATCACCTTGAATCGATCCTGAAGGACGTGCACATTAGCCACCACGGCCACGTGGCCCTCAACGAGCGAGGCCCGCCCCGCATCGACCCCGAAGGTCCGCTGCTGTGGCTGCCCACCTGGGACAATCGACTCTATCTTGGCGGCGCCAACCAAAGCAGCCTCACCTCCTTTGCCCACGAAGTGTCTCTGGTGAGCCGCCATGTGCCAGTGCGCGTCAAATTCCACCCCCACACCTTGTCCCACAACCAAGACGTGGCTGCCCGCAGCGAACTCCAAAAGGAAGAAGGCGTCCAGAGTGTGCCCCCCGCAGCTGATCCGTACGCATTGCTCGACGGCATCCGAGGTGTTCTGACCGACACAAGTAGCATCGGGTTCGAAGCGTACTGCATGGGCGTCCCCGTTGCCGTGGCGCACCCCGTGGGCGTGCAATACAAGGGCCTCCATACGGAATTGTCCGAACGCGTCACGGTCCTCAGCGCCGGAAAACCGGACCTTCTCGCCTGGGCTGAATCCCCGGAGGGCGCCACAGACATCGCATGGGCCCGTGAGCTGCTCTACAAGCCCGACCGCGCCAAGAACGACGCCTTTGCCGCCGAACTTCGAAGCTTTGCCGGCGCCTAACCACCCGCAGCGCACCGCATCCGACCGGAACCCCTAGGAGCACCCTCGAACCTAAACGGCTGTGGAGGACCCCGTCCGCCTTGGGCTCAGCCTCGCCATGCTTCTTGGCGCCAGCATCAGTGACTTGCGCACCCGCCGCGTGCCCAACCCCTATTGGTGGCCTTGGCTGTTGGCCGCAGTGACCCTCATCATTGGGGATCTCGTAGCAAACCCCGCCGAGGCTTGGATCGGCTTGCTGTGGTCCCTTGGAACCGCAGGCCTCCTGTATGGGCTGTGGTATTTCCACATGTTTGGCGGCGCCGACGCAAAAGGGCTCATGGTGTTGGCGGCATTTTGGCCCACCACCCCGCAGATTCTAGACGGCGCCACGACCCACACCCTCGATGCGCTGGTCAACGCCAGTGCCATGGTCGCCATTTTGCCCCTGATTTTCCTGATTTGGAATCTTGCCCGGGGCCACATTGGAGGGCCGATGCTGCTGGGGGTTCGCATGCGCCTCGAGCACGCCAAGTCCCGCCATGTCTGGCCCATGGAGCGCGTGGTGGATGGCCAAGTGCGCGTCAAGCTCTGGCAAAAAATTGGTGTTCCCCAGGACCAAACGTACCGCGATTTGGAGCAAGCGGGGGTGGATCGCGTCTGGGCCACCCCCAAGATTCCGTTCATGCTCGGCATATTTGCCGGCTTGATTTTGGCAAGTCAGTACGGCAACCTCTTGCTCAAAATCATGACCCAATTGCTTGGTTAAAATCGCCCAAGATGGACAAAAATATCCCTCCTGTCAGGAGAGCCAAGCCGCTAAATTGTGCAGGGGCAAAACGCCCTCAGGCCCGCCGGGCGTAGTCGCACAGGTTATCAAAGAACGCGCAGGTTGCCCAAATAGTGTCATCGCGGCTCAGTACAGGCCTATCCGGCCTCGACGCCCAATTGGGAGGCGGCATCCCACCTGGCACAGTGCACGTCCTTCTAGCCGAGCCCATGAACGCACAGGAGTTGTTTGCATACCACTTTGCCGTTGGCGACACCGGGCAATCCAGGTGCAGATTCGTCACC
This sequence comes from Thermoplasmatota archaeon, assembly GCA_041623015.1. Lineage (GTDB taxonomy): Archaea > Thermoplasmatota > E2 > JACPAO01 > JAHFTW01 > JANQNI01. Next base: position 2,692 of record JBFJXT010000001.1, read on the forward strand.
ACGGATCAAGAAGTGGAGGACATCACCAACGGCATCATTCGTGTCGGCGGCGACCCCAGCCGCAGTGATGTGCACAAATTACCCAAAGACGACTCCTGGGACCTACCCCCACCTGCCAAGGGGGCTCGGTATGTCCTTGATAGTTTCAGCTCCTACAGCGACGCGGTGGGCTGGGACGCTTCCTTTGAAGCTCTCAAGAAACTACGCGTCACGTTGCGTGAAACCGGCGAAGTGGGCCTCATTTCCGTCATGAACGGCATCCATGAGCCCCAGCAAATTGCCCGGCTCAAAATGTGGGCCGACGGTGTCCTAGAATTGGGCTTTGATCGCCAAGGCTTCGGATTGTACCCCTTCCTCAAGGTGACCAAGATGCGCGGCGTTGCGGATTCTGCCCGCTTCCTGCTGTTCAAAGACACCGCCAAGGGACTGTTCATGGAAAGCACCCGGAGGGTGTTCTAAGTGAACGTGCCCCGAGTGATGGCAATTCCAGCTCGGTGCGTCCGCGCCATTCGAGCGTGGCGCCGAGACGATGCAGTCACCCCCGTGGTAGGCACCAGCATGATTCTGGTCATCACGGTGCTGGGCATGGCCGGCGTCTTGTTTTGGGGCACACCAACCCTGCAAGGCATCCAAGACCGAGGCAGCATCATCGGCATGGAAGGTGAATTCGATGAGTTGCGCCGCGCCAGCCTTGAATTGTCCGTTCCTGACGCCAGCCGTGTTCCCTCGGTGGTACTCGAAGACGGCAGCTTGGATTTGGAACAGGGCAGCCGCATGATGATTTCCATGTCCCGGGATGCTAGCAACATCGACTGTGATCCCGAGCTCACCGGGTGGGAAACGGGCCCCAGCAACACCATCACCGCCACCCTCACCGATTGTCGCAACGGCGGCGACTTGCTCGGTCTTTGCGGCCTCGGTTGCCTGGAGATTCACAAAATCACCGGCAGCAGCACAATTGAGCAGACCAACATGGATTGGAGCCAGCCGGTCCCTGGCGTCCCCAATTACGTGGCCACCTGGGACACCACTGGCACCGAGCCAGACTTCAGCGAAGACGACTGGGTGGTTCGGCTCACCAATGGCGGCACCACCGTGTATGCCTCCGCCTGGGTCATTGAGCAAAAACGCATCACATGGCGACTCAGCACCAGTGTCACCGATGTGCAACTTCACTTCGAAGGTGGCGCCATCTTTGAAGTGGACGCAGGCTCCTACTTCCTGCACCGCCAAGCCCCCATCCGCGAAGATGCCTTTGGCAGCGAAGACTACGTGCTTCGCCTCGTGACACTGCTTGGATCCGACAGCGGCAGTGCCGGACGAGGCACACCTGAAGTGTTTCTTGGATTGGTAGGCAATCATGTGCGCATCAGCACGTCCGCTGCGTACCAAGTCCGTTACACCATCGCAGGCGACATTGCCGAAGCGTGGTGTCAAAGTCTCTTGCTTCGAAATGCCGGCCTCACCGCCACCGCCACCACGGAACGGACCTACACCGTCGATGGCGACTGTAGCGACGCAACCCCGAGCGTCCTGTACGAAGTGACAGATCCTAGCTCCGGCAGCATCCGCAAATCATTCCCCCTCGAGTTCCTTCATGTGCGCATTACCAGTAGCATCCAAGTCTAATCGGACGCCCACGCCGACCGCTTCGCCCCCTGCGCGGCTCTTCCATCGCGCCTCCGATGCGGCGGTCAGCGAAGTGATTGGTCAAATTCTGATGTTTGGCATCCTCAGCATGGTCTTGATTCTGAGTCTGCTTGGATTCAATGCCGCCAAGCAAGGCGCCGAGGACCGCGTCGCCGAACTGGAGGCAGATTCCGCCGCACAACGTGTGGCCGGCGTCTACATCAGTGCCAGTTTGTTTTCTGAGCAAAATTCAGCAAATTCCCTTGACTACCAACGCCTCGTTGATTTGCCCGACCGCATTCAACAACGAGACTATACCATCAGCATCCAAAGTGAAAGCCTCACCTTGAGCATTCCAACCGCACAAGTGACCGTCACCACATCTCTGCTTTCCGCAGGTGCAGCACCTGAACTGGTGGTCTGCAACCAAGCCAATTTCGCCGGCGGCCCCCTCTTGGTGCGGGCCCGCGATTACGTACCCGGGGACGAACTGTCCTTGTGCACCAATCGAACCACCGAATCCATCATCCTCTACCTGGAGTCCGCATGAGCCCCGATACGCCCGAGCAACGCAAGGCAAAGGAAGCCGAAAAAGCCCGCAAAAAGCAGGCTGACATCAAACCTGAGGACAAGAAGCGCATCGATGCGTTGCTGTCCAAGAAGGACGGCGTCCACAGCGCACCTCCGCCAGCCAAGCCGGTCGATTTGGAGGCGCTTCGCGGTCGAGCCATGTCTTCTCGGGGCCCATCCGGAGCTGATGCCCACCGAGCCCCCACCACGGGCGCACCGCCTCCGGCAGGACAGACCCCAAAGACCCCCGTGCGATCCGCGGGGCCTCGGGCAGAAGGCGCACAGAAGGCGCCAAGTCCAGTTCCGCCACGCCCGCCTGGAACCGCTCCAACGCCAGGCCGCAAGCCCGCAACGCCTCCAAGTGGCGCACCTAAGCCCCCAACGGGCCCTGCGGCTCGAATGGCCACGGGCGCACCAAGCCCGCCTCCAGCCGCTTCCAAACCCCGTGCCCCCGAGCCAGCCACCGGCAAGAAAGACGCCGCAGCCGCCCCCGCCAAAGACGAAGCCTCCAAGTCTCCGGCACCCCCCGATGAGGGCCCGCCCGAGGACGAATCCGAAGGAGAAACCGAACGCGGAGAATACGGCACACGCAAGGCCAAAGTGGGCGAAAAAATCGAACGGGGCCTCAAATCCGTCGATACCGATGACGCCGAAAGTGTCATTCAAAAGCAACTGAAGGGAACCGCTCGGCCCGACGCCGTCAAGCTCCCTCAATTCCCGGCGCCCGCCAGTGAGCGCCCAAAGGCGCTGGATTTGGAAGAAGTTCGCCGCCAGGAAATTGCTGAGAAGGAAGAGCAACGCCGTGCCGAGCTTCTAGAGGATCTCGACGAAGAGACGCGCCGGAAATTGGAGAAGGACTGGGCCGTCGAAGATGGCCTCGATTACCGACCCGACCCCGACGACATCGAAGTGGAAGTCTACCCAATCCAAGAGCCGTTCTCGTACGTGCAAATTGTTCGCAACACCCGCACCCACGAGATGATTTACCACGCCATCGAGCCCCGCCTCAGCCGAGACGAGCAATTCCTGCTCAAGTTCATCGAGGAAACCCTCGTGGATGTGCTGGACCTTCAGCCCGGAGAACTTGAGAAGAAGGAACTGGACGAATACATCCGGGGCAAGTTCGACGAAGTGCTGTTTGACTACAGCATTAGCCTCGGAGACGAGGAGTCTGAAGCAGAAGAAAGCCGTGAGCGCCTCCTGTATTACGTGCTACGTGACTTCATTGGCGAAGGCCCCCTGAACATCCTCATCAATGACGAAATGATTGAGGATATCTCCTGCGACGGCCCCCACGTGCCGATTTTCGTGTACCACCGCAAGTACGAGGCGTTGACCACGACCATCCGCTACAGTGGCCACGAAACCCTCGATTCCTTCGTGATTCGCCTTGCCCAGCGCGCCGGAAAGCACGTGAGCATTGCCGAGCCGATTCTGGATGCAACCATGCGCGACGGCAGCCGCCTTCAAGCCACCTTGGCAAAGGAAGTGAGCTCATTCGGGTCCACGTTTACCATTCGTAAGTTCCGCGAAGTGCCGTTTACGCCCATTGATTTGGTGCGGTTTGGCACCATGTCCTCCTCCATGCTCGCCTACCTCTGGATGGTCATCGAGCACCACATGAGCGCCATGTACGCCGGCGGTACAGCCAGTGGTAAGACCACGGCCATCAACGCCATCATGATGTTCATTCCGCCGCAAAACAAGGTTGTCACCATCGAAGACACCCGCGAGTTGCGCGTGCCTCAGCCCAACTGGATTGCCGGTATCACCCGCGACGGTTTTGGTCCCCGTGACGCCCACGGCCGCCAAGCGGGTGAAATCGACATGTTCCAGTTGCTCAAGAACGCCTTGCGTCAACGCCCCGATTACATCATTGTGGGTGAAGTGCGTGGTGCGGAAGCGTACAACTTGTTCCAGGCGATGGCCACCGGGCACGCCGCATACGGCACCATGCACGCAGACAGTGTGGACGCGGTCATTCACCGTTTGGAATCGGATCCCATCAACATTCCCCGCTCCCTGTTGGAGGCGCTGGATGTGGTGGCGGTGCAGATTCAGACCCGTGTGGCCGAAAAGCGCGTACGCCGCACCAAGCAAATCACCGAGATTGTGGGTCTTGATCCCAATACCCGTGAAATTCTCACCAACGAAGTATTCCACTGGGACCCGGAGACGGACTCGTTCATCTACAGTGGCATCAGCTACGTCTTGGAGCGCATCGCCGTAGAAACCGGCAAGTCACCCAAGGAAGTGGCACAGGAACTGGAAAACCGTGTGCGCGTCATCAACCACATGATGGATGCAGACCTGCGCGATTACCACAAGATTGCGTCCATCTTGACGAACTACTTCAAGGTCAAAGAAGACGTGATGAAAATCGTCGATGAAGGTGGCTCATGGGACTAACCAGCACCCAACGGTTTGCCTACAAGGTGTTCGGAATCCGAGCGGCCAGCGCCAAGAGTTTGCCCAAACTCAAGGAGGCAATCCGCAAGGCCCAGATGCCGGTTCGCGCCGAAGCCTACCTCTCCCAGAGCATTCTGTATGGACTGGGCACCGCCGCCGTGATGTTCGTGCTAACACTGTTGTTCGTGCCGGTGTTGACAGCAGTGCTTGGCTTGAGCCCCGCGTTGTGGATGCTGGTGATTGTGGTGCCTCCCATGGCTGGCTTCATCGCTTACACCGCTTTGATGAGCACGCCCGCAAGCAACGCCAAGAAACGCGGCAAGAACATCAACACCAAGCTGCCCTACGCCACCAATTACATCGCTGCCATGGCGTCGGCGGGTGTGATTCCGGCTGAAATTTTCAAGAGCCTAGCCAACCAGGACATCTACGGCGAAGTGGCCCGTGAAGCTGCGATGATGTACAAGGACATGCACGTGCATGGCAAGGACATTGTGACGAGTTTGCGCCGCGCCATGGATCGCACGCCGAGCATCAAGTTCCAAGAATTGCTGCAAGGCGCCATCACCACCGTCACCAGTGGCGGTGACTTGACCGCCTACTTCCACCAGAAGGCAACGCGGTACCAATGGGAGAATCGCGTGGAGCAAAAGAGCTTCATCGAAACCATGGGCCTCATGGCGGAAACTTACGTGACCGCTGCCGTTGCCGGACCTCTGTTCCTGTTGGTGATGGTGGCCATCATCGTCTTGATGGGCAGCGGCACAATGAGTCAACTCCAGTTGCTAGTCTACCTGTTGTTGCCAGTCATCAACATCGGATTCATGTTTGGCATCAAGAGCATGATTCCGGAGGTGTAACGTGGCTGCCCCAGAGACTCCCAAGGACCGAAAGGACGCGTCAACCGCAGACAACACGGACGCGCCGCCATTGGACCCGGCCCTGGAAGATTTGCCTGAAGGTGCCATCATCGATGATATCCACGAGCACGATGCCCCCGAGGCCCCTCGGAGCATTGCTGCAGATGACGAACCGATGCCAGAAAGCGCCGTGGTCGAAGAGATCTCAACAGAACCCCTTGCGGCCGCCTTGGAATCTGCGGATTCCGATGATGAAAAGAAGCCCCGATTTGCCTTGAGTCAAGACCGTGAAGCCGCTCGCCACGGAAGCGTCAGTGCGGACCTGGAAAACCCCGAGGAAATCGAAGAGGCACCCGCAGCCGCAGCCCCAGAACGGGCACGCCTGACGCGCAAGCAAAAAAAGGACCTGGCCAAGAAAGGCGAAGGCGCTGGCCTCGTTCACAGCAGCCAACTGGATGAACGCCTGCGCCACGGAGACGCAGAAGCAACTCCTCGCGACCGAGCCCTCAAAATTGTGTTCGACTCGGTCACCGTCACCGGCCTACTTATTCTCGTTGCGGTCATCGGTGGCGCTGCCGGATTCATTGGGTTCCTATCCAAAGTCTCCGCGCAAGTCTACACCCTCGCATTCGTTGCCACCTTACTGGCAGGCAACAGCATCCTGTTCAATTTCATTCGCTGGCGCGCCCTTCGCGGACACCAAGGCATCCATGTTCTAGAGAAATGGAAAGCCGATCTCCAGTTGACCGTCGCAAGCATCATTGCACTTTTCACGGTCATTTTCATCGCGTTCATCGAAGTGAGCGCCCTACTGGCCTTCCTCGGCGTCATCAATGTGGGCACCGCCGGCAGCGCCCTTGCTCGCAATTTTGTCCTGTTTCAAGTCATCATCCTCCTGGTCTACGTCCTGACCTTGGTGGTGCGTGAAAACAACGTCACCAGTTACCAGCCCCACCGAAATTTGGTCATCGCCAGTTGGGTACTCACCGGGGTCGCGGCGTTCGCAGCACTGTTTGGTGTCTTGCTCACCGCCGGCGCCCCGCAAAGCCTTGGCATTCTCTCCACCATCACCCGAGGCCAAGGCATCTACATCGTCACCCTCGGTGTTGGCCTAGAGTTCATCGCTGTGCGCATTCGATTGCGCCTGCCGTCCGTGATTAGCCTGTTCCGGGCAGCCGTGGACGTGAGCATGCGCGCCAACGAAGAGATGCGGGTGCAACTGCAAAAACGCGCCCAACGCACATACCTTGCCTCATTTGCCTTCGTTGCACTGAGCATGGCCTTTGCGGGCGCCATCGCCACGGGCAACCTTGGCGTCGGCAGCGGCAGCGCCACGCTCGCCCTCGTGATTTTCTACGTGGGCACCGCCATCATTCTGCTTGGCCTCATCACCGTGCGCATCTTCCAAGGACGCAATTTGGAGCGGCGCACTGTCAAAGACGAAGGCGACTTGGAGTCCCTCGTTGGCCAAAAGCGCAAGGCCCCCGCAGAAATTTTCCGACTCGGTGTGTTTGGCGTTACGGGACTCATAGCGGCCATGTTTGTCTTGCTGGCCGTCATGATTGGCACCGATCGGTTGCCGATTTTCGAGAAAAAATACGCCACCGATTTCTTCATCGTCGCCATCTTGTTTGGCGCTGGCCCCTACGGCTTCTACTTCAATGCGGAACGCAAACGCATGTCAGCCATCGATGAGAAATTCCCAGATTTCCTTCGAGACATCGCCGAATCAGCCCGTGCCGGAATGACCCTTCCCCGCGCCCTGGTGACCGCAGCCAGTGGAAACTATGGGGCCCTTACGAAGGACATCCAACACATGGCTGCCCAAGTGGAATGGGGGGTGGAGTTTGCAGAAGCCTTGGAGCGGTTTGCAGAACGAGCCAATACGCCCCTCATCGACCGAACCGTGAGCCTCGTGGTGGAGGCCCAGCGCGCCGGTGGTAACGTGGTGGATATTCTCACTGCTGCCTCCGATGATGCTCGAGAAATCAAGCAAATCGTGAGCGAACGAGACGAGCAGATGCAGATGTACAGCGTCGTGGTGTACATCGCCTACTTCGTGTTCATCGCCGTGGTGTTGATTTTGTCGGCGCAGTTTATTCCCGCATTCAAGGAAGCCGTCGGCGCCGCCAGTGGCCAACAAGTGGGAGGATTGAATTTCAAGGACTTTGACCCCGAAGAGTTCAACACCCTGTTTTTCCACGCCGCGTTGGTTCAAGCCATCGGCGGTGGATTGGTAGGCGGAGTCCTCACGAAAGGCCACCCAGTGGCTGGATTCAGCAACATCGTCATCATGGTCATTGCGGCCTGGTTCAGCTTCCGCGTGCTGATTGGAGTGATGTAATGGGCGTGATCCAACACCTCCCGTTTATCCGGCACCTTGCCCCCGGGAAATCCGAACAGCCGCGCCGAATCGCTGACGACGAGAGTGGCGCCTTACCGGTGTTTGAAGCAATCATCGCAGGGATGATGATCCTCACCGCGATTCTGTTTCTCACCGCCATTGGGCGCCCGGCGCCGGCAACAGGACAGGGCGGCATTGATCTAGGGCAAAACGCCGCAGACACCTTGTCAATTCTTCGAGACCGAGACGCGGACGCGCCACTCACATACCCTGACCGCCTTACGGAGGTGGTCGAGCTTGCAATGACGGGCGATACGGCTGACGCGAAGGAATTCTTAGACGAAATCGTCCCCATCGGCACTCGCTACTTGCTCAGATTAGACAATGGCGTAGAACCGCTAATTCTCCTCCCCCATGGCAGTGGCCCAGAGCTCAACCCCCGCGCCGCCCAAGCGGCCAGTGTCCTCGTCATCCCCGATTGGGTGGACAATGGATTGCCATCAACCGTCCTGCCCACAAGTGCCCTTTCGCCTGCAGATGTGATTCCCAATGGACACGCAGCCGATTCGGTCAATGCAGGAGGCACAGCACACCTGTTTGCTCCCAATGGCGCCGAAGTGATGCCCGATGGAACCCCGTGGCTCACCTATTGGTTATCCGCTGAGTACGTGGGCACCGTTCCACCCAATGTTCCCTACGGCGTCTGGAAGGCGTGCCCCGAGCCGTGTCTTGCTGGCTCCGAGACCCTATTCAAGATTTACACAACCGATCGAACCGAGGCAGCCTACCCCATGTATGGCGTGCAGTTGGTGGTGTGGCTTGCGGCGTAACCCTGCAACCGGAAGCACCGGCAATGGCAAACGAATGGCCTGCGACCGTGGCCAGATGCTCCTGCTTACCAGTGTCATCCTCCTGATTGGTTTCATCGCGCTCAGCAGCATGGTGATTCGCGTCACGCAACTTCCAGAAGAAACCACCCAGGAAAGCCGCGACCCCATTGAATTGGAAGCGGACGCAGTGTCCGAAGGCGTCGGAGATTTGTTGGCGCGCATGCACACCCAAGTTCCCATTGACCCGGTGCTTGGAGCCGCCGATTACAGCACCGCTGTAGAAGAGAGCCTCAATACCCTCGTCCATTTGGAAAAGGGTCGCGGGTTCCGGTTCGAATGGATCCCTAACGGCATCGGGGATGCGGTGACGTGCACGGCAGGTCTCAATCCCGGTGAAGTGGTCGTGACGGTGACCGTGGTGCTCCAAGATTTGGACACACGCATCCAATTGTCCATCTCCGAGACGTTTGGCGACGGCGTGGATCCTTTGGTGTGCACCCCGTAATCACGCTGAATTAGCGCAGGGGTTCGCAAAATGCGCCTGAGCAGAGATGCGCCGCCGGTGCTGCCGTTGCCCCATGACCCTTAGCCCAGGGCTTCAACCCCCAAATCCAACACATAACTGTGTGGTTTTGTTTATTGAACCAATTGAAGGGCAGAAGCCTTCAAGAACCCGAAGCTGATCCTAAATTGGGTGTGAATCATGTTGAAAATACTACGAGTAATGATATGGTCAATGATTTTGATTCCAATGGGCGCGTCTGTGGCAAGCGCTGAGCCATCGGTCTACATTGTCCCTGACAAAGAAACCCGTGAACACATTGACACAGTGGCTAGCTTCGCCATTCGGCAAGGCCAAGAAGGCGTAGCCATCCTTTATGGCGCCATTGATACCGCGCAAAACGGCTCCCAAATGGTGTACGTCATGGGCTCGGACACTGCATGGAATGCCACAACATTCATCCTTGATCATTACCCCCTCATCAAAGAAATGGTCTTCCAAGATGAAGACAACAGCGTGACAGAAGCCGCCGACTGGACCGTCTCGCTGTTCCCAGATCGACCCAATTGCATCAATCCCTTCATTACGTCCCTTCAAATTGACGCAATTCCCCCCCTCGCAATCGAGTATAACTCGCCCTGCTACGAGCCCTACTGGGACAAAGTTGGCTTCGATCCAATCATGATTGTTTGGATCATCATCATCGACCTCCTCAACGGCTGAAATCGGACTACTACCATGAAATTTGAATGGATCCTCCTCCTTGCACTCCTCCTGGCAACCCCCCCTGTTCATGCCACCACAGGTGAGACGCTGCTGGCAAGCCACGTGATGATTCAGGATGGTGAAACCGTTGCAGATTTGGGCATGATTTCGGTTCTGCGGTTAAACACCGAAACGCTGCCCCCGGCATTCATGCTTCAGGGTAGTATCGCCGATGTTGCAACCGATTACACGGCGGCAGGAATTGCACTGCTTGACCACTCTGCCCGATCTGAAAGCCAAGAAACCCGCCACACCGACTACACGCTCTCAGGGCACCGAAATGGCCCCCAGGCCTCCCTGTTCGTGCATCCCCTAGCAGGTGGAGCTGCCGTCGTTGATTTCTCGGCCCCTTGCTTTGACTTATCGCCTTCAGAGATGGAACAGGAGTACCGCCCCCGCCGCATCAACCCAAACAATGCAGGACACAGGGCCGACCTCTCGCACGCCACACGCGTGCTTCCCTGTGAAGAAATTTCAATGATTCAAGTCACCGGCGATTTCCTGGTCGGCCTCTGGGACTGGGATGCGACCTGGGCAAGTACGCTGGGCAATGGGCGCCTTGAAACAGGCTACGAAAACCCCCAAGCGGCCCTCAGCGAAGGCAGGGAAGCATTCATCCAAGTTCGAGACGGGCAACTGAACATCCCCCTCTCAGACAACAATGTGCGCTTGTTCCTCGCCGCGGCGACCATCAATGCCACCGAAGTGCTTCTAGGTGACATCGAGGGCCGCGTCAATCCGACTCCCGAGATGACCTTCGAAGGGAACGATTTGCGCATCGCCGGCGCCATCACCCTCAAAGTGGAATCCTGGGGCAACGATCAACCCCTGCAAACGGAATTGGTATCCACACAAGCCACGAATCCATCATCACTTCAGGCAACGTTGGCACCAACCAATCCCTTGTTTGATTCAAGTCAAGCAAGTATTCTGCTAGGCCTTCTAGCAGTGGCCGGCATCACGGCAATCATCGTTCAACATCGCCGCCCAAATCGGGCCCTCTCTATGCTCTGGAGTGCGCATGAGTTAGACCTCCGCCTTGCTCCTCGAACTCGCAAAGAACGCAGGGCCCTTGGAATGCAACTGCTCGGTATCCACCATGAAATGGAGGGCCGGCGAAAGGTCGGTGCCCGTTTCCAGCGCCAAGCCAAAAAGCACTATGCAGACCGCATGGAAGCGATGCTTAGCCAAGGAGAATCACTTCTGGCGCTTGGCGCATACGATGAAGCGCTAGCCACATTTTTCCATGTGGTCGAAGAAGTGGCAACCCCAACTCAAGTGGTTCGCGCCCAAGTGGGCGCTTCAGTGGCTTACTTGCGACGAGGCAATCGGGCAGATCGCCACATTTGCCGAGAGTACCTCCAGGAAGCTCGACGACGAGACGCCGGAACCGTGCAACGGTTATTGGCCAGGGCAGGCGATTTGGGCCGAGATCTAGAATCGGTCCGGTTGGCCCCCTTAGATCGCAACCCTGCTCGGCAGTAAAGCGGCAAAGCACCCACAGGGTAAGCCGGCCTTCTGCTGACCAAGATGACTGCCCTTTAGTCAACAGGCCCGCCCAATTTCAGCCCCCCACCCGGATTGGGTGCCTCATTCCGGCTTCACCGAGAAGTAGGGGCGCCTAAACGCCACGGCACCACAAGAAGTGTCATTTATCCCTGACGCCTCAACCCCATGTGGATCGCGAAGCCGTTACAGCACCTATCGCGATGACCATCGCGTTTTCTATTTTCCTCGTTGCATTTGGCGCTGTTGCGCTCAAATCCAGTGACGTAGCCAATGGCAACGCAAGCAATGAAGCAGACTCCGCTTTCCTGCGTGCCAAAGCTGGAAACTTGCTTGATGTTATGCTTCGAAGCCCCGGATACAGCCAGGGAGGCCTTGATTGGATTAGCCCCGAAGGGCAATCTGGGCGCGAAGATCAAATCACACGCCTGGGGCTTTCAGACGCCGCTGGAAAATTTCTTTCCTTCGAGAAATTTGAAAATCTTCGCCTAGCACCTTACGAAGATGACGGCACCGGAGACGGATTCGTCAATTACGCCGACGCCCGAGCCGCCCTGGGTTTAGATCAAGAAAACCTCGGATTCCACATCCGGGCCAAACCAAGCCTCAAATCGGTCCAAGAAATTTTGGAAAATGGAGAACGGGACCCGAACCTCAAGGTCACATACCTTGGTGATTCGACCGGCGACAGTGACGATCCGACGTTGACTCCGCCTTCTGCCACGGCACCCACGTGCATTGTCAACGCCGGCAATAGTCTGTACACGATTTCAACCACGGTGGATAATACGGGCACCCAGCCAACACAGCTCAGTGCGTTCATCACCGTTGACCCCATCAAAGGCAGCACGCGCACCGAATGGGCCCATGGGCCAGTTCTCGCCGCAGGGGCCACCACGACATTGAGCACCGTAGTCCCAGTGAATACGGACTATTGCGACGCAGGCGCCACGATCACGGTTGATATCTGGGACTCTGCCCAGCGGTGGACCACCGCAACCACGACGCTTGGCTCTGCGGCGGGCGGCACCAATCAAACCCGAGATCTTCTCGTGGATGCAAGCAAAAACCACTACACCGAGGGCGCCACCGTAGTAGTTGCTTACGATGGTGCTGGGCTGAAAAATACGGACGCTTTGACGTTCAACCTCATCAATGCCGGTACGATGGCCGTTGAATCGGGTCCGCACGCATTTACCGCCGGCAACAACAACCTTCGATCGATTCAGATTGGCGATGTCACGGCAGGTACGCGCTCATTTGACTATGGCGGCCCGGTCCCTGCCGGCGCGTACATTGCTGAGCTCTCCGATGGCACGAACACGGTTTCGGAAAATATCTACATCTTCTCTCCAGGCTCCGAGCCGGGAAATTTTGTCGCCAGCGGCGCATCCGGGACCACGTCCTTGTCCGCTGCGGCGATTACTGAATTGACATTTCTTCATGACTTGGTGGAGCGGTTCTGCCCCTTCGAGTACAATGATTCGGGCACCAAATTGGTTCCTGACCGAACGGGAGATCCAAGCCCAACCCATGCGGAGCGCTGTTCGTTTAATCCGCGCTTCCAAGATGGGGACGTGATTCCTGACCAAAAGGACATCATGAATGACGAATTGCCCCTTCGCCTCCTGGACGTGAATGGGGATGCGGATTTCACCTACGTTTCCATGCTCGTGGTGGGCAGCAACGTGGACCACCAAGTGATGACCTCTGCGGCAGCCAAGCACGCGGTGCGCGATTGGGTGCTTGGAGGTGGAACACTTGTGGTGTTTGGATCCAGTGAACAAACCGTTCAGTGGCTTCAGCCGATTTTCCATTCTGGCATTCAAAGCAGCAGCGGCGGCGTCGCCACCCCTGATGCGGACCACCCCTTGTTGGTGGTGAGCGATACCCTCGATTATGATGGTTACAGCAGCCATGGCCGCGCCTGGGACCTCAAGGAAAGCGGCGGCAGCTCCAGTGCGGACAAATTCACGGATGTGGTCAAGGACGGCGCGGGAGATGCCATCCTGACCATCAGTAACCCTGGCGCCTATGGAAAAGGGACCGTCATCTTGTCCACTTGGATGCCTTATGATTTGTTTGGTGATGGTAACCACCCTGGTCAAGAGGGTGCCAAGTTCACCAATAACATCTTGATGCAAGGGTACCGTGGCTTGTTCCTAGACTACGGTCCCAGGATCCCCGAGGGTCAAATGGCAATTCCTGCTTCGGGCAAGGCGCAGGTGTATCATCCAGAGCTTGAGAAGCTGGTGAGCCTGGACATTACTCTGTTTGTCTTCGTACAAGCCTAATCTCCGAGACTCATTCAGATCCTGGCAGCTAGGACTCCGGACCAGGCGTGCAGACGCCCATTGTGGCGTCTGACCGGCCCCGTTTGGGCCGTGCGCCCATTTGCCATCAAGGTTTTATGGGACAAAATCGCGCAAGATGAGTATATAGTTCCTTTGGCACGTGGGTTTATCTTGGGTAGACAAAGCCTGCCACAAGACCATGCTCAAGCGAGGTAAGGAAACGGACGCCGTCACCCAAGTGGTGTCATTCATCGTGGCCGGTGCATTCTTCCTGGGCATCCTCGGCGCCTTGCTCATCGCAACCAGCGACTCTTCGGAAGCGGACGGCACCCAAATTCAAGACACGCAAAATCGCCTTGACGCGGAGCACCTTGCGGATTTACTTGCAGGAAGCACCGGCATCGGCTGGGCTGGCGGTGCTGACTCGGTCACACGCATTGGTTTGCTTCACGACGACGGAGACCGGCTCGATAACAACCGATTGTCCGCCCTTCGAGGAGCCGTATACGATGCGGACCCGAACAACGGCAAAATCGACTACGAAGAAGCGCTCGACAGCATGGGCATCCCCAATGACGGCAGTGTTGGATTCCATCTCCGCATGACCCCCGTGGGCCTGCAAAAGCAACTTCTGGCCGCAGATTTGAGCCACATCCAAACTGCATACATTGGCGACTGGCCAAACGTCGCCCTCGACTACACCGTCCCCTTGGGCACGGACTTGGACATGCTGACCGACGTGCGCGCTCAGATCGATGTGCAAATCGATATTCTAACTGGGCAAGAGCGCCAAATCATCGACAACCTAGGCCTTGGCTTTGACGATATGATTGACCTCAACAACATCAACATCGATGTGGACTTGGGCCTCGGCGTCACCGTTCCGATTCAAACCGTCCTCGGCGATCTTGGGTTGCTGGACGGGGACGTCTACCTAGATCAAAAGCAATACTTGGACAGCACCCTCAACTCGGTGCTTCCAGGATACGACCTACTGATTGTAGGCAGCTCCGTGGATCAATCCAGTCTCACCAGCGCCATCGTCAAGCAACCCATCTCTGACTGGGTCGTCGCTGGCGGCACCCTCATGGTGATGGGTAGCTCTGCACAGAACTTCCAGTGGCTTGAGCCCCTGTTTAGTGTCGGCACCACCACCGTCAACTCAGCCCCCGCCGCTCCCGACGTCAGCCACCCCATCCTGCACGAGCCCCATGAGTTGGATTGGCCAAGCTACGACAACTTTGGCCTTGCCTGGGACCTCAAGGACCAAGGCGCCATGGCGAGCTTTGACAAATTCCAACACATCATCACCTCAGACGGAGAAGATATTCTGGCGGTCAGCAACGAAGGCGCTTTCGGAGACGGACGGATTTTCCTCACCAGCTTCCGGCCCGAAAACATAGCCGACACCATGGACGCTATAGAAGCCGGCAATTTCCTCAACAACCTCGTGCTCTACAGCGACCGCGCGCACCTGTACCTCGACTACGGCCCGACGCCGCCCGATGGTGCTGCAGTGAGCGCTGCCGTGCGCACCAGTCAAATCCTCGACCCGGATCTCGGCATGGTCAACATACGTATGACCGTGCTCTACTGGGGCGTTTAACCCCTTCACCCCGGACGGTTCTCCTCCCTTCGCGTCGGGAATCAAGTAGGAAATACGAATTCTCTTCCTCATATACTCCTTTTTAGGGGCGGACTTAAGCGGACGAGACAGATGATGAAGGTTCCATGCGACGCTTGCGTATGGACCACGAGGCCGTAAGCCAAACGGTGGCCTTCGTGGTGGGCTTGTCCCTTTTCATGGGATTCCTTGTCACCCTCATCATCAGCAGCGCCGACAGCCCAGACTCCAGCGCAAGCATCATCCAAGACACCCAAAACCGCCTCGACGCCGAGCGCATCGCAGATATGCTCGCAAGCAGCCCCGGCATCGGCTGGGAGACAGGCGCCGACAACATCAATCGCTTGGGCCTCGTCGATCGTGAGACCAATCAACTCAACGCCGAAAACATGGACAAACTTCGGGGAGCAAAATACGAGTCCGATCCATTCAACGGCAAAGTGGACTACGAAGAGGCCCTCGAAAGTCTTGGCTTACCTACAGACGACCGCCTCGGCATCCATATCCGAATTACGCCTGTTGGACTTCATAATCAACTCGCATTCTCCAGTCTTAGCCATGTGAAAACGTCTTACATCGCAGACTGGGAAAACACGCCGCGGGACTTTGTGGTCACCTTCGCAAGCGACCAAGCCATGGTGGATGACGCCAGGGCCCAAATTCAAGCCACCATTGGCGCTGGAACCCAGAGCGAACGAGACACCATCGTTAGCCTCGATACGGGATTTGACAATCGAGTCAACCTTTGGGGATTCACCATCCTTGCAGAAAATCTCGCCACAGGCGATCAGCAACCTCTCCAAGATGCCCTCACGGACAAAAGCCTGATGCGAGGCGACATCTACATTGACGACAGTCAATACCTCTCATTCAACCAGGACTCCGGCAACGGCCTCTTTGAGGATTCTCTGCCCATCTATGATTTGCTCATCATTGGCAGCACGGTCCAACACTCCAGCCTCACCAGCAACAACGTCAAGCATCCCATCGCGGATTGGACCCTCGCCGGAGGCACACTCCTCGTGCTTGGCAGCGAGAGCCAAAACTTCCAATGGCTTCAGCCGCTTTTTAGCGTGGGCACCACCACCGTCAATGCGGCTCCCTCAGCTCCCGATGTGAGCCACCCGATGCTCCATGAGCCCTACGAATTAGACTGGACTAGTTACGACAACTTTGGCCTTGGCTGGAATCTCAAGAAGAGCGGAGCCCAAGCCAGCTATGAAAAATTCCAACACATCATCACTTCAGAAGATAAAGACATCTTAGCCGTGAGCAACGAAGGCGCCTTCGGAGACGGCCGCGTCTTTCTGACCGCATTCAGGCCCGAGGATATTTTCATCCAGCAAAGCCCAGACGAAGCCTACAATTTCCTGCGAAACATCGCCCTATTTGACGATCGATCCCAACTCTACCTCGACTACGGACCCACGCCACCAGAGGGTGCCGCGGTGAGTGCTGCAATTCGAACGACGCACTTGCCCGACCCCGACCTCGGCATGGTCAATGTGCGCATCACCGTGCTTTACTGGGGTGTGTGAGGCCAGGCCAGTTACCAGAAGCGCCAAACGTCGCGCAATTGAATCGCCACGTAACCCGCAAAGGCCGCAAAAAACAGCAGCAACACGGCGCGTACGAACCAGATGGGCTCCTCCGCGCCGGCGCTGGGCTCAGGTGCCTCCGACTCTTGCACATGCACCTCTTGGCCGGCTTCTGCCACGAATTGTCCAACGAACCATCCCTATAAACGGCCTCACCCTCGCCGCCCAACATGACCAGCGACCGCCTCAAGGCTCTCGCCCAAGAAATTGTTGGAGAGGACGAATTTGACGCCCTTCTCACCCAAGCCCTCACGGCGAAGGAACCGGGCGACCGACCTCGCGCATACATTGGTTTTGAGCCCAGCGGCACCGCCCACATTGGCTGGATGGTCTGCACCGACACCATCCGAACCCTCTACGAATCTGGCTTCGACGTTACCATATTGCTTGCCGATTGGCACGCACAAATCAATGACAAACTCGGCGGAGACTTGCACGCCATTCGCCGCTGCGCCGAATACATGACCGACGCTTTCGAAGCACTCGGCGTCGAGAAAACCAAGGTCACTTACCGATTCGCTGCTGAGTTTGCCCAAGACCCCGCGTACTGGGCCAGCGTCATTCAAGTGGCCAAGCACACCACCCTCAAGCGCATGCGCCGCGCCATGACCATCATGGGCCGCGCCGAAGACGAGGGCGACGGCGACATGAGTAAATTCCTCTACCCTGCCATGCAAGTCGCTGACATTTTCCACATGGACATCGACTTGGCCTACGGTGGCATGGACCAACGCCACGCCCACATGCTGGCTCGCGACGTGGCCAAGAAAATGGACGAAAAGGCCCCAGTCGCCTTCCACACCCCCCTCGTGCCCAACCTCAAAGGAGGCGCAGGTCGCATGGATCCTGTGGAAGCCAAGATGAGCAAGAGCGACCCCAACAGTGGCATCTTCCTCCACGATGACGCCGCCCTCGTGTCCAAGAAAATTGCCAAGGCGCACTGCCCCGCCGGCGAAAAGGAGGACAACCCCGTCCTGGACTTGCTCCGCCTCGTCATCTTCCCGCGCCTCACCGATGGCCTACACATTGAGCGCCCCGAAAAATTCGGAGGCCCCTTGCACTACGCCACCTACGACGACGTGGAAGCCGCCTTCGTTGCAGGCGACCTGCACCCAATGGATCTCAAGAACGGCGTTGGCGCTGCCCTCAATGGAATTCTTGATCCTGTTCGCGCCTACTTCGAGCACCACCCCGAGAACCTCGAGTTCGTCGAGAGCCTGAAGCGAACTCGCTGAGCGACCCAAATTGGTGCATTTCAGCACCAAGCGGCGGCCCATGACCGGACAAACAGAAGGTGCCCGAGCCGCGGCTAGATGGTTGCGTTGGCCCGACCGCCCCGCACCGTCTGAACCACTTTGCTTTGCACCCGGCTCACCTGCCATTGGCGAGAGAGGTCTCGATCTTGAACCTCTGCGGCGGAGGGGTCCCAGGTCAATCCATGTTCAATCTCAATGAGCACGAGGCCCTCCGCAGGGGCGCGGCTGAAGGAGCGATGTTTGAATTGGGTTTCAAGGCCCACACGGATGTCGCTGACTTCTGCGTCTCCTCGGCCCACCGTGAGCACGGCGCTGACCATGCGCCGAACTTGATTCCAGAGAAAACTTCGGCCTTTGACCGTAAATAGCCAGTCGCCGCCGTCTTCTTGGACCTCGCAGCTTAGGATGTCTCGCAGGGGGTCTCGGTCTGCGTCTATGCGCGCAAAGGCACCCATGTGGTGCCTACCGAGGAAGGCAGCGCAGGCGTCCTTCATGCGCTCTAAATCTTCGCCTTGGCCGGGGGCGTGGTAATGATACGTGCGGCTGGCGGCAAATCGAGGATTCCAATCCGGGTCCACTTCGCAAGCCGCCGTGAGCCAGAGGCCATCGGGCAAATGGGCACAAATGGCTGGGACGAGGCCGTTGAGGTGCGGGCGATCAACTTCGGCCATCAGGACATTTTCAAGGGCGCTGACACCCTTGTCCGTGCGGCTGCCGCTTCGCAAAGACCCGGTGACATAGCCTTCCTTGCGCAACGCTTCGATGAGAATCGCCTCTACCGTATCGGGGATGCTTGGGTCCCTTTGGTAGGCGCCGAATCGGCCATCGTATGCAATGCGCAGGGCCACATGCACAGTGCGGCCACTTGCGGCGGGATTTATAGACGGCGCCGAAGGAGCCGATGACGGGTCAACTCGGGGATTTTCCTGTTGGGCTAAATGGCAGATTGCCCATGGCATCGTGTGCCTCGCGTGGTTGTGACCTGGAAGCCGCAGCCGAAGGAGCGAGAAGCGGTCCAAGAGATTCTAGGCGAAGATGCTGCCTGGGCCGTTGACGGGGCGGATGCCGCATCGGCCGAAGGGTTGTTGATGTTTTGGCCGCGCAGTGAAATGCGCAATCTTGGGCTTGATTGGCAAGACCTGTCCGCGTCGTGGATGAAGCTCGCCACCGCAGGCGCAAATCACGTTGGCTGGAATCCGGGGCCCCAAATGCCTGTCATGACCACGCCTGGCGCTACGGCACCCGCAATTGCCGAGTACATTCTTGCCAACATCCTCACCTGGGCCCGAGACCTCACAGGCCTCACCAAGGCGATTCGAGGCGGTCATTTCCAACAAGGAGCCCCGGTTCGATCGCTGAGTGAATTGCGTGTCGGCCTCGTGGGCTTTGGCGGCATCGGCAAAGAAGCCGCGCGCGTCTTGAACATGCTCGGCGCCACGGTAGAAGCAGTGAGTCGAAGCGGGAAGGCAGACTCCAACGCGATGCAAACGGTGGACCGACTCGGCACCCTAGACGACTTGCAACCGATGGCCGCTCGCGTGGACGTATTGGTGCTCTGTGTTCCCCTTCACAAGGATACGGTAGGTCTCATCGATGCGCCACTTCTGGCGTCCTTTGGCTCCGGTTTGCTCGTTAATGTGGCCCGTGGCCCCTTGGTGGATGAAGATGCCTTGTACGAATGGCTCAACAGCGACCAGAAACAGCGCGCAGCGGCATTGGATGTGTGGTGGCGATACCCACGCTCCATTGGCTGGCCATTCCAGCGCCCATTTGATTCCCTTCCAAATGTGGTGATGACACCCCACAACAGCCCAAATGTGGCGGGCTTTCGGCTCGGCATGATTCACACTGCGTGTCAACAAATCCGCGCCATCTTGGACGGCGACGACCTGACGCACATTGCGGATCCAGAGGCGCATCGGCTGGACATTGAAGGCGACGGCCGCTAGGCTCGTAGTTTGCGCGGCGACTCCACCGCCATTTGAAGCGCCAATTCCGCCACGCGGCACGCATACGCCCATTCATTGTCATACCAAGCCAGCACCTTCACCAGGTTCCCATTTACCTGCAACGCGGGTTGGTCAACGATGGCCGAATGGGAATCATGGGTGAAATCCACAGAAACCAATGGGTCCGATTCGCACCGCAAAATTCCATTCAAGGGGCCACTAGCGGCGGCGTTGAAGGCCTCCAAAACAGCCCTTTCGTCGGCTGGCTGACTGAGCTGGGCAACCAAATCCACCACACTCACATCCGCTGTTGGAACGCGAAGCGCCTGACCCGTAATTCGTCCATCCAGGTGTGGAAGGATTTTGCCAATAGCGCTCGCGGCTCCAGTTTTGGTGGGGATCATGCTCAATAGACTCCCCCGAGCCCGACGCAGATCCTTGTGCGCCGCGTCCGTGACATTCTGATCATTCGTGACGGCGTGAACCGTCGTCATCATGCCCGCCTCCACGCCAAATGCATCATCGAGCACCTTCAACACAGGCGCCAAGCAATTGGTGGTACAACTTGCGTTACTGACAATGCGATGCGTTGCGGGGTCGTACAAGTGGTCGTTTACGCCCCGCACCACCATCAAGTCCGCCTCGCCGGGCGCCGTGAGAAGCACCCGTTTGGCCCCCGCGTCGAGATGCTGCTGCAAGGACGCTCTCGTTCGGTGTCGACCACTGGCCTCAATCACCACTTCAGCTCCCAAATCACCCCAAGGAATGTCTCTGGGCTCATGCTCTTGGAGCACCCTGAGCCGATCCCCTCCAATCACCAATCCGTCATCTGTCACTTCCACAGAATCCGGGTAGCGCCCATGGACGGAATCATACCGAGTCAAATGCGCAAGTGTCCCCTTGTCAGTCACATCATTGACCGCCACAAGATCCACTGCGTCAAGTCCCTGCAAAGCCCGCACCACCAAGCGCCCAATGCGACCAAAACCGTTCACGCCGATTCGCGGGCCATCGCCGTCCATGGCATATGTTTCACTTGAAACCATGAAAACCTTCGGGCAGGAGGTAAGGACCCAACAGGCACCAGGCTGGCACATGCCGACGTTTGCGCCAAAAGGAAGATGCTTCAGACTGCAATGCTCGGTCTATGAACCAACACTCCCACCCCCCAGGCGCTCAAGGCGCACCCTGGAGCCCACGAGGAGATCTAGGCGTCCAAAGTTGGGCGATGCAAACCACAGCGACGAAGCGAATCATGGACTTGATTCATCAAAAGCCCAGCACCGCCCACGAGGTCTCCACGGGCGCTCGCTTGGCACCCGCGATGACGCTGCGTCACTTGCATCACTTGGCCGCGTGTGGCCTCGTTCAGCGTCGCGGCGCGAAGTACGACCTTGGCCCGGCGCGTCGAATCAAAACGTGAGAGGAAAGGAAGAGGAAAAGGGCGCCCGATAAAGGAGCTTAGTCCTTCTTTTGGGCGTCGTCGCCTTCGAATTCGCTGTCAACAACGTCTTCGGGGCCGTCGGGTTGACCGCTCCAGGAAGCACCCTCGGGGCCAGCACCTGCGCCGGCGTCGCCACCAGCGGCACCTTCGGCTGCTTGGGCTTCTTCGGCTGCCTTCTGGTACATGGCCATCACGGCGGGTTCCATGACCTTGTTGAGGGCCTCGGTCTTCTCCTTCAAGTCGTCGCTGGACGCCTCGGTGTTGGTAAGAAGGTCCTTGAGTTCCTTGATGGAAGACTCGATGTTCTCAACGTGGCCGTCGAGCTTGTCCTTGTTCTCGTTGACCAATTTCTCGGCTTGGAACACGGCTTGATCGGCAGTGTTGCGGGCTTCCACGGCGGCCTTGCGAGCTTCGTCTTCGCTGGCGTGCTCTTCGGCGTCGCGGCGCATGCGCTCCACTTCTTCGTCGTTAAGCTTGCTGGCGCCACTGACCGTGATCTTCTGCTCCTTCTGGGTGCCCAGGTCCTTGGCAGTCACGTGCAAGATGCCGTTGGCGTCAATGTCGAAGGTCACTTCGATTTGGGGCGTGCCACGGGGAGCCGGGGGGATGCCGTCGAGGCTGAATTTGCCGAGGCTCTTGTTGTCAGCCGCCATGGGGCGTTCGCCTTGCAAGACGTGGATTTCCACTTGGGGTTGGTTGTCTGCGGCGGTGCTGAAGATTTGGCTCTTCTTGTGAGGAATCGTGGTGTTGCGGCCAATGAGCTCGGTGCGCACGCCTCCCATGGTCTCAATACCAAGGGTCAACGGGGTCACGTCGAGAAGAAGAATTTCCTTGTCCACTTCGCCACTGAGGATACCGGCTTGAATGGCAGCACCAGCGGCCACGCACTGCATCGGGTCCACGCCGCGCTCGGGCTTCTTGCCGAACACAGACTCGACGAATTCTTGCACCATGGGGATGCGGGTGGGGCCACCGACGAGGATGACGCGGTCGATGTCAGACTTGGAGAGGCCGGCATCCTTCATGGCACCTTCACAGGGGCCACGAGTGCGCTCGATGATGGGTTGGACCAATTCTTCGAGCTTGGCGCGGTTCAAGGTAAGCTCCAGGTGCTGAGGCCCGGCGTCGCTGACGCTCAAGAACGGCTGGCTGATGGTGGTCTGGGTCATTCCAGACAGTTCCATCTTGGCGCGCTCGGAGGCATCGCGGAGGCGCTGCATCGCTTGGCGGTCCTTGCGGACGTCGATGCCGGTTTGTTGTTGGAAATGCGCCGCGAGGTACTCAATGATGGCATCGTCCATGTCGGTGCCACCGAGGTGGGTGTCTCCGTTGGTAGAGAGCACTTCAAAGACACCGTCGCCCATTTCCATGATGGTGATGTCGAAGGTGCCGCCACCCAAGTCGTACACGGCGATCTTCATGTCCTTGCCGTCGGATTTGTCCAAGCCGTAGCTGAATGCCGCCGCGGTGGGTTCGTTGACGAGGCGGCGCACGTTGAGGCCAGCGATCTTGCCAGCGTCCTTGGTGGCTTGGCGTTGGTCGTCGTCGTAGTACGCGGGGACCGTGATGACGGCGTCAGTGATTTCTTCGCCGAGGTACTTCTCGGAGTCTTCCTTGATCTTGCGCAAGATCATGGCGCTGACTTCTTGGGGAGAGTAGGATTTGTCGTCAATGGTGACTTTGTAGTCGGTGCCCATTTTGCGCTTGATGCGAAGAATGGTGCGTTCTGGATTGGTGACGGCTTGGCGCTTGGCCGCGTCTCCAATCAGGGTTTGACCGTCCTTGGTCAATGCGACCACGGAGGGGAAATTCTTACCGCCATACACATTGCCCTCAGCAGAAGGAATGATGCGGGGTTGTCCGCCTTCCATAACAGCCGCTTCAGAGTTCGTGGTGCCAAGATCGATACCGATGATGCGTCCCATTGAGGTCACCTGTGGAGCCGAGCGAGTTAGGGCTTCTATAAGAGTTTATTTGTGGGGGCTGGCGCCTTAACAACGGGACGCGCTTGACTTAGGGCGCGAAATCCAGGTTTCGCCTTTGAGGCAGGGCACATCCCGACAGCACCACCATTTTGCGAGATTTTTCCCCGGTGCGCCAGATTGGAACAAACCTCTCTAGTGCCCCAAAATTGACCAAAACATTACCCACTTCAAATTACAAAATTCTTTCCCAGTGTTCCCTTCGTAACCAATGGTGCTTATTCCCTGCTTATCCATCACCAAAATCACGAGAAGGCCTTCTAACACCCTCGCACGGTTCGGGAATCGGTGGCATCCTTGACAAACAAGCACCTTACCCTCATCGCACTGGCAGTCCTTGCCATCCCCAGCGCAAGCGCCGCAAACCCCGTGGGCGACACCGCCCCAGACTCCATTGTACGCGCTCTAGACGCCGCGACAGTCTCCGTATCGTACTCCCTACAACGCAGTGTAGGCGCGGGCGATGTGTTGCCCATTTGTGGGGGTGCAGACGAAGTTCCCGCGAATCAAACGCTTCTTGGCACCGTCAAAAACGGATGCTTCCAGCCATACAACCACGCCCCGTCGGCGGCTGGACCCCTTGGAATATGTGACCCGGTGCTCGTGAAAATTCAGCCCCTCACAATCAAGGAAGACCAACACTGCATCGACAGCATTCAAGATTGGATCACCCGAATGATCTCGGGAGAAGAACACGAGGGCTCAAAGTCGAATTTGACTGGCACTTCGCACCCAGTCATTTGTGGCCCCGTCAAGGGAAGCATCGTATTTCCAGACGAACCCTACATCGTGATTCGCGAAGACGAGTATTGCATCCAAGCCCTACAGGACTGGATTGCTGAACTGCTCGGCCAGGAGACGCCTCCGCTTCCCGTTCAAATCCAAGTACAACTGTGATTCCCATGATTCGCCGCCTGATTTCCATCCTCATTTTCGCGCTTCTTGCAGCGACGCCAGTTGCATCGGCGCAATCGAATTTCGGAAGCGTCCAAATGGCATCAATTGAGGTTCAAGGCAACGGCGCCACTTCTGGAACACTCGCGGCACTCCTCATCGACCAAGCCACGCCAGGAATTCCATTGGCCTCTCCGCATTTTTCCCTTGATGCCCAGAGTGCTCTTGTCAAAACCAATCACGCGGCCGTGAAAAACCAGGATCTCGACGCGGGACTTGAAGAGCGTATTCTCCACCAGGGCTCCGCCAATATCCAAGGACTCGAAGCAAGAGACGGGCTTCATTTCTGGATAACACCCCTCGACCAAGAACAACCGCCCAAGATTCGCGTAGATCATCCCGCTTGCACCCTGTTTGAAGTTCCAAGAACGGCTTCAACGACTCGAACACCAACCGTGGATCAACGCCGACCAATTATCGAAGTCCCCACAGCCTCGACCGCTTCGGCCCAATCGTGTACCGAATCCAAAATGACAATCACAGGGGACGTTTCTCTAGTTCTCTGGGAACTGGACTTCCAATTGAACGGCGACCGAGTCAACAGTGGCGTCAACGACGCCACCCGCAATGCTGGCCTTCCTGCTTCGGGCGTTGGCAGTGCCGACGAGATCACCATTGAGGCGCGAAACGCGACCCTCACGATTCCCCTTACGCCGGAGACCTACGAACTGTATGTCTCGCATCCTCGCATTCATGCGCGAGACCTTCGGCTCACCCAGGCAACGGGGACGCTGCCGGGAATTCTAGAGCCGGTCCAAAATGAGGACGTAACCCTTGCCGGTGATTTCGCGGCCGAGATTCAATCTCTGGGCACCAATAAGCCCCTCGCGGCTTCCATCATGGGCACGCCAACGGAAGCACAAGCCAATGGCGAGTTGCTATCCATCCAAACCCCCGCTGTGCCCGGCAGCAACGCCCCTGGAATCATCGCCGCATCCATCATCGCCGCCCTCGTTCTCGGCTTTGTCTTGGTTCGCTATGGTCGCCCTCTCGTGGTTGCCC
>JBFJXT010000002.1:0-27548 GCA_041623015.1 Thermoplasmatota archaeon
ATGGAACTGCACGCTGCTGGGTGCGAGGACCGCCTTCAATTGTGGCTTCGGCACGGCATTCTCGAAGACGCAGCGATGGCTTAATTCGCCCATGATGAATTGGAGGGTTTAGTTTTCCAGTCATCGTTAATCCTTTGCTTACTCGGCACTAGTTACTTTATTACCCGTGCATTAGTTGCTTTATTCCCCATTTTTGGTTCTTCAATAAAGCGTTAATTGATTCTGATTAAGTGCTAAGGTTGGTGTCACATTGCTGCAAACGGCCAGCATGGCCCCTTGCACAACTAGGAGTGAAATCCCATGACATACACCAAACCCCTCGTTACTCTGCTCGACACCACCACCGAAATGGCCGCCTGCCGCCCCTGCATCCAAGTGGGTGCCCTGTCCGTGCGCCGCACGCCCCAAGTGAACTCCGATGGCACCCAAGTGGGCGCACCCTGCCCCACGGCCCCCACCCCCGGCACGCCCGAAATCGGCGGCGTCCAACAACCCGGCCCCATCGACACCAAGTCCATCTTGGACAGCCAGGGAATCGCCGACACGTACCACGCTGATGTGCTCGGAAACGACGTTTCCGTCGTCATCTAAGCCAACGCAACGGACTGATTCCCATGCTGAAAAAAACCATCATGCTTCTGGTGGCCACCGCCTTGGTGACCCCACTAGCAGCACCCCTCGGAGGCGCCCACGGCGACCCCGCACCCATCCCGCCAGGATACCCCTGCAACCCGTTCGACCCAACGCACCACTACGGCACCGGAACCAGCATTGACGCTGGATACTCCGCACTGCCGTCGGTCACATGGCGCACCACCATGCTGCTGTTTGACTCCTGTGCACTCATCGACGGAGAAGGCGACTTTGGCGTCGGTGGCGGCTTCTTGCCCACCAACCACCACGGCTCTATCGTCGGTGGCATCTGGCAAGGCGACGTGTGCGTGCAAGACGATGTCTTTGGTTTCGACGTTGAATTCATCGTCGGCTACAGCACCGGCGGCGGATCCATTGTCGAAGTGGCAAGCGGCGCCGGCTGCATTCCCGTCAGCCTTCCTGCCGTCTACCCCCAGCCATTCCCGAATCCGCCCTCCCCGGGCGCTGACGGAGGCATCTGGGTGTTCCTGAAGAACACCGGCGACGACCCCCAAGTGGCTGTTCAGGCCAACCTGAACCCGCCAACGGTCGATGCTGCGGTCAAGGCGGACGCGGGCCTCGTGATCCCCACCACCGGCCACATCTACACATTGTAGATCCCTAGACACACCTTTTCCCACTTTCTCAACTTGCCATGGATTCCGATTCTCATCCATGATGTTCCGGACGACCGTTGCCTCCCCGCGCACGCTTTTGCCCTCTGCCGAGCTCAATCCAGGCTCAGGGAAACTCTGTGGGAACCGTAGCAAATTGAGCTGCTAATTCCTCGCCAGATGCGTTGCCATACGTGATGAGAATCCGGTCCAGGTCGCGCATGACGTAATCGGACACGTGCGGCAATTGCGTCCATTGGTTGCCGCCGTTGGGCGCCACAAACACGCGGAGTGTCTGGTTGCCTTCTGACGTGTACGTCACGCCCCCATGGACTTCAGGGTGGAGCGTCATGGAATCCCGGGAAATTTCAGAGGCCAAAGCCAACTGGAAAAACTCGGACAAGGTCAAACCTGGCTCTCCCTCAATATGCATGGAGGCCGGGTCAGGATTATGCATGTGCGCCCTAAGGTACCCACTGCTTTGCAAGTCGAACGCGGGGTCGGTGAAATTGATGCGCTCGCCGTTGGCAAACACGGCAAATGTGGCGTGAAGATGAACAAATTCAGAGGGCTCTGGCGCTGTCACCACGGCAAAGGTCACGATGCCCGAAAACGCCAAGCCAATGGAGATCAACAGGACGGGGACCCAAGGAAGGCGACGAGGCGGAGCAAGCGGTTGTGCTTGTGCAGTGGCACCTTCTGGTTTAGAAGCCGCAGCGGCATCGATGCGCCGTTGCAGGACGCCATCGGCTTCCTCAAGCAGTAGCCGAGCCCTCTCCAGCAAACCCTCCGCCCATGTGACCGCGTTGGCAGTGACCGCCATGTGATGCTCCAAGTCGTCGCCTCGAAGCGTGCGAGAAAGAGATCGTACACCGAATGCCAAGATAACCAACGGGACAGTCGTGCAGACCCACACTAGGCCCATGGTCGCCGCGGACAGATGCGGCACGTCCATCTCCAATTGGCCAAGGACGTGAAGCACCGCCAAGGCAAACGAAGGCACGAGCGGTGCCAACCAAATGGCCAGGGGCATGCGATTTGCGACGGTGTCTTGGTTCATGCGGTTCCCCCTTGGGCACCCGTTGGGGGTGTTGGCGTGGAGGCGGATTCAGCGGTGGGGGGTTTCATGAACATGGGCGGAACGGCGGCGAGAATGAGCGTCAGGGAAATCAGCGACAAGGCAGTGGCAATGTCGTAAGCCATGATGAGGAACGCGAGGCTGTAGGGGGCGACGATTCCAGACAGGGTGATGCTGGCTTCGCTCCACCCAAAGGCGCGTCCTCGGTTTCTTGGGGGCGTGCTATCGATGATGAGCGCGGCGGTCACTGGTCGTCCGATGCCATCGGCAACGCCCAGCAAAATCCAGCTTACGATGATCCACGGGAGTGCCGTAGAGGCAAGCAGCAAATTGAACAATGACGCGGCAAGGAGACTTGCAACAAGGACCGTTTTGTGTCGCCCCGTTCGATCCGCGTATTTTGCTCCAAAGGGTTGCGCCAAGCCAAAGGCGACCCATGAGGATGCAGCCACGATGCCCACCCATTGCACCGATAGCCCTTGGGTGATGAGGTACCTTGGAAAGTAGACAGGGTAGACGGCAACGGACAAGCCAAACAGGAACAAGTACAGGGACGCCCAACGGATGTTGCGCACCGCTTGACGGGGCACGGGCTGTGCGGCCTCTAGTTGCCCTCGGCTGCGTTTGAGTTTCGTGCCAAGGGGGCGAATCTCAGACTTCATGGACCGGATGGCTGCAGCAAGCCGACGCTCTTCATCATCCAAGGGCTTGCTTCGGCGCTGGCCATCCCCCCTGCCTGCAATCAAGAGAACCAAGAGCGCCAAAAACGATGCCAGCGACAAGAGGCCGCCAAGCACAAACACCATGGAATACCCCCAGACCAACAGCAAGCCCCCAATGACCAAGCCGACCGCGTGGCTCCAGCCTTTTGTGAGGCCAAAGTACGAAAACACAGTCGCGCGGACATTCCGGGGGGCTGATTCGGCCATCAACACTTGCATGCCTGGCCCGGCAGCGGCACCGGCTAAGGAGGCGATGGCGGTGAGGCCCAAGAATTCCAACGGCGTGTGAACCCACAGGTAACCGGGGAAGGTGAGCACGGACACGAAGACGAATGCCAACACCACTTGCGGCCGGCCAAAGAAGCGGTGATAGCGGCCCGACAGCAATTGCACTCCTATGGCGACTACCGCCATGATGCTGTAGATGCCGCCAATTTGAAGGAATGTCATGCCCCGGTCTAAGAAATACAAGGGCAACACGGTCACGAGCAAGCCCCCGAGGACGCCGTTGACGAGGTAGGTGGCAAGAAACAATTTGAGCGTGGGCGCCGCCTGGAAGACTGCGTGCATCCCCTTGAAGAAGGCCAACGCCCCACTCGCCTTGCCTTCGGCTGCCATGACCTTCGTTGATGGATTGGGTGGCTTATGAAACGGGCGGGGAATGAAATGGACACTGGAGCCGGGGATTTTTTGCACGCCGGGCGATTGCAGCACCGTGGACGGCCTGATTCTTACCTTGGCAGGGCCCAGTCCACAAGCTCCCGTCTTGGCCAGGCGCCTCAAACTCACCGTCCGCGAAGGCTCGGGCCAATTGATGCTCCCCGATGCACCCTCAACGGATGCTGATTGGCAACAGTCGGTTCACGCGGCGTGGGCGGCCGCCTGTGCCTTGACCAAAAACACCACTCAAGACGGACTCCTCGCGGTGGCAAGCAAGGCACCCCTGTCTGGCATCAGCGCAGGGCTATCCGTTGGACTCCTAGCGCTCCAAGCACTCCTTGACCGCCCCGCACCCCAGCCGTACTTTGCCACAGGGGGCGTCATGCCGCAAGCATCCAACGGCGAGCACCCCGGTTGGCTTGAGGGTGGCAGCGCGACCCTGCACAAGGCCCGGGCCGCCGCCGACTATGCGCCTCAGCTTGAGATGCCTGGCGCGCTCTTCTTGTCCCCCCCGATTTTGGAGCCATTGCCAGAGGTTGGAATCCCCATTCATTTTGCCACCGATCTTGCTTCAGCCTACTCAGTGATTGACCCAAGAGGCTACGCATTGATTCACGAACAGCACCACGCGATGATGACACGAGACCGACCCGCCGGCACCACCAACGGACCCTGTGCCATTATTGAGCAGGCCCCCAAAAGCAGCATCCAGTGGCCCGCAAAATACGCCGGCATTCAGGTTCTGGCATCGACCGGCAGCCCCGAGGGCGAAATTCCCCCCGGGATGGCCCGGGTTCGCCTGTTTGATCAAGAAGGCGCCCTTTGGACGTGGATTATGCCGGATGTCCCCGAGGCCATCGTTGCCCTGCCGCGCTGCCTCGAACTTGCCAAGCAAGCAAAGGCAAGGCGCCAGCCCACCCCAGCCTAGTTCTTCCAACTTCCAGGGTTGAACAACAGCAGTGCCGTGAAGATTTCCAGGCGCCCAAACCACATGAGCACCGACAGCAGCATCTTGCTCGAAGGAAGGAGCCCGGCGTAGTTTTGCGAGGGCCCGATGGATCCGAATCCGGGACCCATGTTGCTCAATGCAGAAATGCTGGCGCTGGCGGATTCGACGGCATCCAGAGTTGGGTCCGTGGCGGTCAGGATGAACGTTCCAATCATCATGAGCGCAATGTAGCTGAAGAAGAAGGCGACCACAGCCATCAGAGTCGCTTCTTGCAGTGCTTTGCCTCCGAGGCGCACTTGAACCACTGCCTTTGGGTGGACAATTTTCAGCAATTCGCGCCGAACGATTTGGAAGAGAATCAGGATGCGCACCAGTTTCATGCCGCCGGCGGTGCTGCCTGCTGCGCCTCCGGTGACCATGATGAGGAAGAGAATGAATTTGGTTGCCGCCGGCCACGTGTCGTAATCGGCGGTGGTAAATCCGGTGCTGGTGGACAGGGACGCCACGGTGAAGGCGCTGCCGCGCAGCGATTCTACCAGCCCGGCACCGGAGTTCCAAAGCAAGCCGGTGATGGCGAGGGTTCCGAGGGTGAAGGTGCCGATGAAGAAGCGCCACTCAGCGTCTTTCCACGTCTGCCTCCAATCGCCATGAAGGGCGTGGTAGTGGAGCGTGAAATTGGTGCCGGAGATGAGAATGAACACCACGACGACCGCTTCAAAAATCCACGAATTGAAGTGGGAGATGCTGTCGCTGTGGCTACTGAAACCACCCGTTGCGATGGTGGTGAATGTGTGCATCAGCGCGTCGAAGAATGCTGGCTTGGCCGGGATTCCCGATTGCAACAGAAGGCCCAGGAGAATGATGAAAAGGACGACGCTCAACAGGAGGTAAATGACCCAGAGACTCTTGGCGGTTTGAGCCAAGCGAGGGCGCAACCGAGTGACACTGGGACCGGGTGCTTCGGCTTGCAAAAGTTGGATGCCACCTTGGGTAAGCCTGGCAAGAACGGCCACACTGAGGACGATAATTCCCATGCCGCCGATGAATTGCATGAAGCCGCGCCACATGTGCACACTTGGCGCTACGGATTCTAGGTCCGTGATGACGGTGGCGCCGGTGGTGGTGATGCCACTCATCGCCTCAAAGAAGGCGTCTGCGGGGGAGCGGAAGGTGCCGGTGAGCAAGAAGGGTATCGCGGAGAGAATGACGAGGACAATCCATCCGATGCCGACGGTGAGGTAGGCTTCTCGATCTGCAAGGTCTTCTTGGGCGACACTGCGCGCCATCCAGCGAAGGCTTTCACCAAGCGCTAGAGAGAGTCCAGCACAGAGCAAGAACAACAGCAGGTTGCGCGGGACGGCGGCGCCCAGGATTCGCATGTCTGCGGGGTCGTAGAAAAGGGCAGCCAGGGCTGGAACCAAGAAGGCCAGCGCGTAGAGGCGCGTGATGCTCCCAACGGCCCCGACGACCCTCAGTGGACGTAGCATCCCAGGGGTTGGACGAACAGGTCAGCCAAGAGGCTTCGCTCACGCACCGAGGCGGCGGCGAATGACGAATGCGCCAGCAACAAGGGCCAAGGTGCTCATCAAGAACCCGAGCCCGGGGGCGTCTTGAACGGGAGGTGTCACTTCGATGACGGGGCGCACTTGCAAGCTCCAGGCGTCGCTGCTGTCGTGGTCAAGCCACAGAAGGACATCTTGCCTGCCCTCCAGGGTCGCTTCAAAGCCGTAGTTGAAGCACGCCATCCATCGAGTGCTGGCATTGCAGGGTTCTTCTTCGTGGGGCTTGAAGGTCCAGGTTGCTTTGCTTGCTGCGTCCCCAAGCACCGTGGCGTGGACAGTGATGGTGTCCGGCAGGCGAGTCTCGGCAGGAAAGAGCACCGGAATCAGCACCACTTCGAAGTCCACGGCGTCCCCGGGATTCGCAAGGGCGTTCATCCATAGGGGCCCGGGCACGAGATCGGTGGCCTTGGCGGGACAGAGGCAGGTCTGATCAAAGTAGAGGGTGGCGGTGACATTCTGGGCACCTGGATTGTGGAGGTGCAAGGTGGCAAAATCCGTGTGGGGCAGGGTCCAAGTGTCAAAATTGAGCGCGCCGTCCCAGACGGTTCTTCCAATGGCGGTGCCGTTTTGGCCGAGGGCGAGGTTGAGGATGCCATCGGTGTCGCCGCGCAGGAGCACAATCCATTCTGCTTCTAGCGGGCAGCGATTGAAGCCAAGGGTTCGCTCAATGGTTTCGTTGGCCTCCAGGGTCACGGTCCAGGTTTGGATGTGGTTCCAGGAATCCACGGACACGTCGCAGTCGCTAGGGTGATCCGTATGGGACAGGCCCGAGGGAGCCACAATCAAGGCCAAAATGAGCATCACCGGGAGGCCACGCATGAGTCTGGCGAGTCGGCGCAAGGCATCAACGTTGCGTGCCCCTACCGCACACTCTTCAGGCGCCTCGGGTTTGCGCAGTTCGTGTCCGAGACAGCCCTTGATTTTGACGTGGCCGTGGTTGGCGGGGGCCCTGGTGGCCTCCATGCGGCGTGGAAATCGGCGCTTCTGTATCGCACCGCAGTGTTGTTTGATGGCGGCAAGCGCAACAGCCGCATTTTCTGGTCTCCTAGCGTGGACAATCTGCCTGGCCGCATGGGAGAAAAGGGTCGAGATTTGATTGCCCGAGGATACACAGACATCGAAGAATATGAGGCGCACGTGGGCAGGAAATTTGTCACCATCCGGGAGGACACCCGAGCGACCAAACTCTCGCGACTCCCCGATGACTCGGGGTGGAAAATCACCGCCGAAAGCAAAGAAGGCCCTGTCACGGCCACGGCCAGGGTCGTGGTTCTAGCCACAGGCTGCATTGACGCCCAGCCTCGCATGAGCGAATTTCGCCGCCGAGACATTGAAGCGGTGCTTCCCTACGCAAACAAGGGCCTTGCCGATTACTGCCTCCTTTGCGACGGGCACCTCGTTGAAGGCAAGCGCGTGGCCGTCATTGGCTGCGACCCCGGAAGCCGAGGCATTGCTCGAAGTTTGAAGCGTAACTTTGGCGCCGATACGGTGGTGGTGCCCTACTGCAACTTGGACGAGCAGGGCAGGGGACCCAGCGACCCCCATGCCCCGTGGGAAGCGGTGCAAGCGGAACTGGACAAGGATGGCATTCCAATCCTGTTTGGCCACATCAAGGAGTTCACCGGCATCCGGGACAACAAATTCGGCATCATCTTCGAGGACGGCACCGAGGAACTCTTCGACAAGGCCTGGATCAGCATGGGCTGGTACAAGGTGCAAAATGAATTGGCGATTCAAGCAGCCGCGACCACGGACGATGACGGGTTCGTGGTGACGGACCGCGATTGTCGAGCCCTCAACGGCAAGGGCGATGCGATTCGTGGCCTGTATGCTATTGGAGACTTGCGAGCAGACTCGTGGAAGCAAATCCCCATCGCGTGGGGAGAGGCAGAAGTGGCTGTGATTGATGCCTTCGTAAAAACATCCCGAGCAAGCCCCCTGAAGTGATTTAAGACGCCTTTAGTAGCCATTAGCTACTAAATTGGTTGTTATCTACTATCAATATCGTTTGCACATGGTTTGCCCAATTGCACCCGCAAAATGGCGGCAAATACCCCAATATTTCGCAAATAAGTCCTTTGACCATATCATTACCCACCCTAAGGCAATCGTAAAACGCCCATCGGCCACAAGTTCTTAGAAAAACCTTGCATCTGCCCGCCTGTGTTGGTGCCAAATTCGGCGCGTGGTGTGTCCAGCGGAATCGCCCTTGCCATTGTCTTGATGCTTCTGGCCACCCCCTTAGTGCCCGCAATCCCAGGAGAGTCGCAGGCCAACCTCATGGAAATTACCGGATCCACTGGACCGAACGGCCAAATTGAGGCACCCAAGAACCACAAGGAGACCCAGGCGCCAGCACCTCAAGGCAAAGCACACCCATTCCCCCTCCAAGGATTGCAGCTTTGGGAACACAATGGCACCCTGAAAACAGCAGGCGGCGCCGAGTACGCCACCGGCAATTCCTTGCTGGTTATGCCAGGCCCTCTTGGATTTGGCCCCATCCCTGTTGCGCCGAGCCCGATTCCAGGCGCCAGTATCCTCAGCCTCACCTTAGGACCCGATGGCTCTGCACTGGATGCAGCAGCCACCCTTACCAACACCATTTGGGTCAAGCACGCAGAACCCATTGTCGCGTCCCCCCGCATCCCGGCCCTCACCCCCGAAGGCCGATTCGCCGAACAATGGAATCTCAAGAACACCGGCCAATTCGATGGAACCCCCGGCGCCGACTTGAACCTCGAAGCCGCTTGGGACCTCGCCACAGGCGCCGGCGTGCACGTGGGCATCGTGGACACCGCCATTGATGTGAATAACCCAGAACTTTCTGCCAATTACGACTCGGCAAATAGCCACGATTTTTGCGAAGGTGACTCGGACCCTGCCATCAACGCACTCGACTCGGACGTAGAATCGCACGGAACGCACATGGCGGGCTTGGTTGTCGCAAGCCACTCAGAAGGCGTCGCCGGTGTTGCCCCTGATGCCACATGGTCCTCCCGCCGCGCACTGAATTGCGACCTCACGGACGATGTCTTTTCCCAAGCACTCATGGGACCGTTCGATGTGGTGCTCAATGCATGGGCCCCAAACCCTGACAACCAATATTGTGGCTTAGGCGATCCCGTACCCCAGGACCCATTCACGGCCGCCGCAATCGACAGCGGAATCACATTTGGCCGCGAAGGGCGGGGCACAGTATTCGTGCACGCCATTGGCAACGAAGGCCACCTTGACTGCTTAGATATCGGATTACGCCCCCGATCAGGAATTTACAATGGCTACGCCAACGACCCCCGCGTGGTCACCGTAGGCGCAACCGACCACTTCGGCCATGGCGACGACCACACCGCGCCTTGCGCCTGCAATCTTGTTGCGGCCCCTGGCGGCGGCCCTGATTGGAACATCCCAGGATTGCTCAGTACGGACCCCGAAGGCACGCTAGGTGCTTCAAGCACGGGCCATTGGGACCGAGTCCAAGGAACCTCTGCCAGTGCCGCACAAGTGGCCGGCGTGGTGGCCTTGATGCTGGAAGCAAATCCCGAGCTTACCGTGCGTGACGTTCAAGCGATTCTAGCATTCACGGCCGACAATCTCGACGAATCCGCTACGGAGAACGCCGGGGGATTATGGTACCACGAGTCAAATGGATTCGGCTTGGTAGACGCACTCGCCGCCATACAACTAGCCTCCACGTGGGCCACGCACCCGCCGCAATCGGAAACCACCAAAAATCACCCATTCGACGTGCTCATCCCCGACGAGGGCAGCACCGAGATCGGCTTCACCGTGGACCCTGGTTTCTCCGTGGAATCGGTGACGCTCACATTCGACATCGAACATGATAACCGAGGGGATGTACGACTGGAACTCACTAGCCCATCCGGCACCACATCTGTGCTCCTTCGAGAGTCAGTGGACGTCTACAATAACTTCGATTCCATTCAGGCCCTGTCCTGGGCCTTCTTGGGAGAACCGAGCGGCGGCACGTGGATCTTGAAGGCGCTCGACACTGAAAAATACGATGAAGGCACCCTCATTGAGCCCAGTCTGACCCTCCGAGGCCACACCCCAGATGGCGACGGGGACGGGCTCACATTTTACCAAGAAAATCTGTTTGGAACAGACCCCACCATTGCAAATCCAGACCTAGACAACGACGGCACCGAGAACGCTGTTGACACCTGCCCCAATCACGCCAATCCAACCCCCACGGACGCCGATGGCGACGGCCGCGATGATGCCTGTGACACACGGCCCGAAGACGGCCCCACTGGAGATCTTGACGGCGACTTGGTTGAGAACAACGTGGACAATTGCCCACGCTTGGCCAATGGCGTTCAGTCAGATGTGGACGGTGACGGCATCGGCGACTTCTGCGACCCGCGCCCCAACGATGGCCCCAGCGGCGACCGCGACGGGGACGGCGTGGTGAATGCGGACGACCTCTGTATCGCTGTAGCGGACCCGCTGCAACCCGATCTTGATAATGACCTGCTTGGAGACGGCTGCGACAGAAACCTTGACGGTGATACACACGGAGATTATGGGGGCCAAGCATACTGGGACCTTGACGAATCAGGGACTTTGACCGTGGGCGATTTGTCCATTACCGAATATAAGGGAATTACGCCTATTGAATTCCCCCACCCTGAGCTGGGAGTAGCTCTGCGACACCAAGATGCCACATTCCATACCCTAGAACAGATCGATTCCGAAGGATGGCGTTCTCAGTTCATGGTTCTTGATTTTGATCGAACGGGCACCCGAACACGCGGGGACATGATTCTCACCCCCCACTATTTCTTGGACGATTTAGGATTCGAGACAACACCAGCATACATACCCCTTCAAGAATCAGCACATGCGCTCATGTTTGAGGACACGAGCAGCGATTCCATCTATCAGTTTGGAGAACCTGTGTTTCTGAGCCTTGGCGACTCCGTGCAAATGGGAGATGTGCGCATCAACATTTTTGATCCGTACTCTCATGGAGTATTCGTAAATCGTTTTGACGAAGACTTAGGAACGACTCTGACACCAATTCCAGGAAAGCTCGGTGCCCCACTCAATTGGGGCACGGATGGCTGCAACGAGGTGGCTGATGACCAAGCGGACCGAGATGGAGATGGAATCGGAGACCTTTGTGACCCCTTGGACGATGGCCGCGATTTTGATGCCGACGGCTACCCCTGGCTCTTGGACAATTGCCCAGGGCTCCCCAATGATCAATTGGATACCGATTCGGACGGCACTGGCGATGCCTGCGACGAAGACCCAGACGGCGATGGCCATCGAGACCATGATGGGGCCTTGGTGTGGGACGAAGATCGGACCGGCTCCCTGACGGAGCGGGACTTGTTCTTAGAAGGCCCCAATGCGGGTCAACGCGTCGGATCGGATCACCAGAAAATTGGGGCCGAGCTTCGACATACGGCGCTTAGCCTCCGCATAGACGACCACTGGTTGGATGGTACACACAATCACCAAAATGTCCTCTTCGATGACCGCGATCGAAGTGAAACCCTAAGCCTCGGTGATTTGATCCTGAGTGGTGACGCCTTCGGTTCACCGGCGACAAATGTTGACCCCCTTGCGGCCCTCGATCCCCCTATGCCTCCGATGGCCATCAAAATTGCAAGGAATTATTATCTCCCTGGCAACACATATTATGCCACATCGGGAAATTTCGTGGCGGATATGGAAGTGCTCATCTCCGAGACATATGGAACCACTGCGGGCACGCGCATAACGGAGTCCGACACGTTCCATTTGCACACACCCATGCATTTCTCCCTGGGCCTGCCTGCCTACCTAACCACCGGAGTTTCATCACTGGAAATTGACAATTGCCCAGGCATTCACAACCCCGGCCAAGAAGACGCCGACGGCGACGGCCAGGGGGACGTTTGTGACGACGTGTTTGATGACGTAGATCAAGATGGCATTGGCGATGGCCATGACAATTGCCTCACATACCAAAATCCTGGCCAAGAGGACGGGGACGAGGATGGCATCGGCGACAAGTGCGACGAAGATCTGAACGATGGCCCCGGCCGGGACGCCGACGGCGACGGTGTGGTGGACGAGAGTGACATCTGCGCCGAGCACGATGACTCCCTCGATGCGGATGGGGATGGCACGCCTGATGGCTGCGATGATGATTCCACCAATGGCCCCAAGGGCGATCTAGACAGCGACGGTGTGGCAAACGAGGATGATGTCTGCTCGGGTTACCCTGATAGTCTCGATGCGGATGGTGATGACATTCCCAATGGTTGCGACGGCGACCACACGGACGGACCACTGGGCGACAAGGACAATGATTCAACGTTGAATGAAGACGACAATTGCCCCTTCACGTCCAACCCGGATCAATCGGATATGGACGGCGACGGTGTTGGCGATGCTTGCGACTCGAATCATGACGATGGCCCCAAGGCGGACCCCGACGAGGATGATATTCTCAACGAGGATGACAACTGCACGGGCACCGCTAACCCCGAGCAACTAGACGGCGACGGGGATGGCATTGGAGACCTCTGTGATGCCAACCTAACAGATGGACCCAAGGCTGATCCCGATGAGGATTTGGTCTTGAACGAGGACGATAACTGCAAGGAGGTTGCCAACGCGGACCAGGCAGACCTAGACATGGATGCGTTAGGTGATGCCTGCGACGACGACCAGGACGGCGATGGATACAGCAACGCCGTGGAGGTGCAGCGCGGCACAGACCCACGAGACAAAACGTCCATTCCGACATTGCTTCCTGCGGTGAAGAACCTGCGAATGAAGGACCGCATTGGCGCCATCGAACTGCAATGGGACCCCGTCCCGGACGCCACGTCGTACGCTGTCTGGCGCTCGGCAAGTCCCTACGTGAAGATTGGCGAGAGCACCGGCCAAGGCTACACGGACACGGCACTTGAAGATGGCAAGGTCTACCGCTATCGAGTGGTGCCGATTGCCGCCGATGGCGTGGGGTCCTCAGAGGATTCGAGTTTGCTCAAGGACTTCGATTCGTTGCCAGAGTCTGCGCAAATTCAAGCTGTGGTGGACCAAGACGGAGATGGCGTTCGAGACACCCAGGACATTGACCCGATGGACGCCACCAATTCCACAGATACGGATGGCGATACCATTGATGACACGGTTGACAACTGCCGCCTCGTCTTCAATAAGAATCAGTTGGACAGCAACAATGACGGCATCGGCGATGCCTGTTCAAAGACGACCTCGGCGCTGCCCGGGCCCGATGGAGAGACCACTGATTCGACCGACTCCAACAACCCATTGGATGGCAAGGAGTCGTTGTATGATGCGCCTCGAACGAGTGCTGATGCGCCGGGCCCCGGCTGGCTTCTCCTGCTCTTGGCACTGATCGGCGCGGCGTTCATCGTGCGACGGCGATAATCGCCCAAGGTCCATTCTTGGGCTTAGATGATGCCAGCGGTTGCGTCAAACCACAGTAGGTAGACACCGGCGCCAATCAGAAGCAGGGCACTGACGCGGGTAATCCAGCCCGTGTTGTTGAGTAAGTGGCGAAGCCTGGTTTGGTGGCCCCCGGCAACGAGAGCAGCGGCCACGAGAATCAGCGCTGCAATGGAGATGGCGTAGAGCGCAAAGACGGCAAATCCGATGCCTGGACCTTCCAAAAAACCAGCCAACAATAGGGGCAGGAAAATGGGACCGGTGCACCCGAAGGCGGCCAGCCCATAGCCAACGCCGAAGGCAAAGAAGCCGCGCCTGCCATCCACATGGCCGAGCCCAACGCGCTTGGCAAGCCAGTCCCAGCTGATCTTGAAGAACATCAAGATGCCCAGCACAATCAGCAGACCACCCACAATGGGGGACACCTGCGGCAACGCATTGCGAAGCGTGGCCCCGTAGCCAAGCAAGTCAAGAATCCAGAAGATGAGAGCGAGGCCGCCGTACACCGAAACAACGCCGAGGGCAGTGGTGAGGCCAGCTCGGAGGGTGTGGGCACTGGTGCGCTTGTTGCTGCCTTGTAGCAAGAACCCAAGGTAGGCCGGGAGCAAACCGACGCTGCATGGCGAGAAGAAGGAAGCAACACCCGCGACGATGGCAAGCCCAAAGAGCCCGGCGCGCAGAACACTGATGCCGGAGCTGGTTCCGGCGATGCTGTCGTCAAGGGCTGCGGTGACTTCGGAGAGCCGGGGGATGCCGGTTTTTTCCAGGACAATCGCGCCGTCGGGGTTGACAACCACGATTTTTGGCAGGGAAATTGCGCTGTATTTCAGGTACACTTCGTCCGTGTCCAAGGCATGGCGCCAAGGCACATCTTCAGACTTTTGCAGGGCGACCAAATCGGCCCAGGTTTCGCCGCCAAAGGTGGCGCTGCCGGTTTCGGGATCAGCCCATGTGTCGACGCTGAGAAGGACAAAATCGTCTCGTGCTCCGTACTCTGCGTAGACCGGTTTGAGCACTTCATCGGTGAGCACTCGGCAACTGGTGCAGGTGACGGCCATGAAGTCAAGGAGGACTGTTTTGCCTCGGTAGTCGCTGAGGCTGAAGGTGACGTTTTCGCCCTGGACTCCGTTTTCGTAGCCGGTGCTGGTGAGGGTGAAGTCTTGCGCAACGCCCGCATCATCATACAGAGAATCGTAGACAGTGACGCCGAGCGGAACGGCGACAATGAGCGCGAGGCTTAGCCACAGGAGTCCGGTTTGGTTTCGATGTCCCGGACCTCCTTGGCCGTTCTCTGCGCGTCGATCCGCCATGGTTTCCTCCTGTGTTAGCCGCGCTCATGGCGGTTGCGAAGTGGGTAGGCCGCCAAGCCCAGGAGGGCCAATAGGGCGATGAGGCCAATGCCGGGCGCTCCTTGATCTTGGCTGCCGACGTTTCCAGCCGGCATGTCCCAGGCAAAGTAGTGGGTCTCGGCGCATTCTCGGTAACGGCCTTTGCATTCCTCGGTGGCCAGTTGAACGCCGTCAGGGACTACGGTCAGGTTGCCGTCGCCGTGGGTCAAATAGAACTGCGTCCCAATGCGCCAGGGCTCGCCGCCGCTGTAGGATGCATCTCCCCAGAGAATGGGCCGGTCAAAGGTGGGATCTCGGTAATCATCCGTGTAGAAACTCCACATGTTTTCGGAGTCCTGTTTGGCTGGCGTCGGAGGCGCAAAGCAGGCGTTTCCCACGTCGCAGATTTGGTAGCTGACTGCCGTGATGTTGTGGCCCTCAACGAAGCGAATGTAGCCGTTCCATTGTGTGCCCGGAGCAGGAATCGGCGGGTCATGCCAGACTTCAGCGATGCGCGGATCCAGTTGGGGCGCTTCAGATTCTTCGTAGCCTTGAACCGTCAACGGGGCCGCCAGGAGGAGCCCTAGCAGAACCCAGACCAAGGGACGCCCATTCATGGACCATCAGTGGTTGGCGGCGGCGATAAGCGTTGGGTAGGGGGTTCCGGTGTTGCCATCAGGAGGCCCATCCAGTATACGAACAAGCCAATGGCAGCCCAAACCAGAGAGAGTCCGGGCAGGGTGAACACTTGCAGTTGCACCTGTGTGGCTTCGGTGTCGCCGGCAAAGACGCGGCCGCTTGGTTCGTACGCGCGAACAAACGCGTTGGCGCTGGTGCAGTTGGTATCAAAGCAAATGCCGTCCACCGCAAAGTAGACGTCTCGGTTCCAGGCGCGAAGGGTTGCAGGGAGGGGGAAATGGCTGCCTGTTTGATCTTCCCAGTACAGTGTGCCTTCTCCGGTTCCGAGGCCCGCCACGTGTACTTGTGGGTGAAGGGATGCGGCGAAGGGGCCTTGGATGTCGGTGCGAAGTCCGTTGAAGGTGAGGGTTTCGCCTCCAACGTTGGCTGGTTCGTCCAGGACAAAGGTGAGTTGGTCTTCGGTTCCAAAGTAGGTGGTGGTTCCGTAGCCCACGAGCACCAACAAGACCACGGCATGGGAGCCCATGAGGGCCACTTGGCGCAGTTGCCTGCCGGGGTTTTTGGGATTGGGCTTCCGGCTGCGGTGCTTTCGCTCTAGGCCCCATGCAACGGCAGCCAGCACGGCTCCGACTCCAAACCCTGCCAGGGCCCCAACAAGCAGGTGGGTTCGACCGGGGTGGGCATCGGAGGCAGTCATGTGCTTCTGGGTGCGGTGGAGGCCGTAGAATGCAGCTGCTCCAAAGAATAGTTGCGTGGGCCAAACCGCCTGCCAGGAGAGTGGCCCGAATCCAATTCGGCTAGGCGGGTTGATCCAAAAGACGACGGCCAGGAGCGCTGCAATCCATAGCAGGCTGCGGGCCCAAACCAAGGGCTTTGGCGTGTGGGGCGCGAGGGCCAATCGACGCACGCGGTCGCCAGCTAGGACCAATGTTGGGACTGTCAATGCGAGTACGTATGCGCCTTCCCGGTGGTGGGGAAGGATAGTGGCTGCAAAGCTGGCAAGCATCAGGACGCCGATGGCCATTTGTGCGGCGCGACGGCGGCCATAAATTGGGTACGTTACGAACAGCAGGAGTCCGATGGTGACAGGCGTGACGAGCCAAGGGAAGCGCGCGGTGTAGAACGCTTCACTCCAGCCGTTGGCGGCGGCCATGTGGAAAAGAAAAATGACCAGCAATCCCAGACCTAAGATGAGGATGGAAGCGTAGGCGAGTCCTTGGATGTCGATTCGTTTGAGACCTCGCCTGCGTGGATCGGGCGCATCTTCGCTGGCAAGCACCGGCGCTGCGGCACCGAGGACGGCAATGGCGGTGAGGCCCAGAAGCCCGAACCCGGCGCGACCTGCACCGATGAAATTAGAGAGCTCAAAGATGATGGAAAGGGTGCTGGCAGGAGACAGGAGTGAAAGCACACCGAGGCCGCCGAGGGTGCCTGCAATGACCTGCGTGGTTTTGCCAAGTTTTCCCGTGTCTAGTGCAAGGCGCCGGGACCAGAGTGCAAGGCCGATGAGCAAGATGGCAAGCCAGAGTGCTACGTAGAACCGAAGCCCCTCTTCAACTCCAAGAATGTCCAAGAATC
Source organism: Thermoplasmatota archaeon (assembly GCA_041623015.1). Taxonomy (GTDB): domain Archaea; phylum Thermoplasmatota; class E2; order JACPAO01; family JAHFTW01; genus JANQNI01. The sequence continues at coordinate 17,195 of JBFJXT010000002.1, forward strand.
GCCCGGGCGCATCAGGGTTGAAGGTCTGGGTGGGGTCCGTGAATGCATGGACGCTGACCCAGAGGCCACTTCGCGTGCTGATGGTGGAAAACAGCGTGAGCAGCAGAGGCAGAATGCCCAAGAATGGCCCAATCGCTTGGTAGCGGCCGTGACGAAGATGGTGCAGTTGGGCGTGCAGGAAGACCGTCAGCGCAAGCCAAGGCAGGAGGTTAGCCACTTCCACCGGGTCCCAGGCCCAATAGCCACCGAATCCGAGGGTGTAGTAGGCCCAGATTCCCCCGAGACCCATGGCGAAGGTGTACAGGAGCCAATTGAGGCGACTCGGGGAAAGCGCAATCGTGCTCCAGCGGTTGGTACCGGAGCAGAGGTGCCCAAGGACTGCCGCCGCCGGGAGGGTCGTCAGCGCGTAGGCCATGAACATCACCGGGGGATGGATGAGCATGAAGGGCGACACCAGCGTCGGGTTCAAGCCATTGCCCTCAGGCCGACTTTGTAGGAAGAATTCGGGAGTCGCCACGAACAGATTTTGAATCCAGACTGCAGCAAGGAACGCCGTCATGATGCCGGCGTACCAGAGGCGTGTCCAGGCGCGGGCCCTGCCAAGTATTTCATCGCCGTCTTCCGCCCGCACGTCTCGGCGGGTGAGCCACGCGAGGATAGCGGTGAGATAGAGGGTCCAGAGAACGAGGCTGCCTTCCCGACCGGCCCAAGTGCCTGCGAATTTGAACGCGAGGCTGAGGTCGGTACGGCTGTAGAGGAAGACGTACTGGTATTGCACCTGCCCAGTTAAGAATAAGACAAGGAGGACGAGGAAGGTACTCGCCATGGCGGCCACCGAGGTGCCGACGCCGATGCGAAACAGGAGCCGTGTCCGGGGTGCATCACGTACCAATCCGATGCCTTGGGACACGGTGGCGAGGATACCTCCAAGCAGGCCTATGAGGGGAAGCAGCGCCAGTAGATTCATTGACGCCCTCCCGGTAATTTGACGAGGGCAAGACCAATGCCCGCTGCGATGGCCACAACGAAGACCAAAATGGACTCAGGAGGCTGGTAATACAGAAGCCCCTCTTCCACCGGACCACGATTGGGTTGCAGTCCGTGTCTAGCGGCCACTTCTTCAATGGCCAAATCCCCGACCAGGCAGGGCTCGCACCATGTCGCAGAGTAAACTTCCAGCAGCACGCCTCGATCCAACTGAATCGTGGCAATGTCACTCGTGAGCGGATGGCTCGTAGATTGTACAACCTCTCCCGCATCAAACCGCGCGGTGTCAACTCCGCCCTGCTCAACCCAAGCCACAACGTGCATCCGATTCGGATCCCAATCCGAGGCCAGGGTGACCGAGATGGTTCGAACCTCAGGTTGACCCGGTAGGGGTTCTACGATGCCATGTTGCTCAACGGCTCGCACGGTGAATGGGTGATCAAAAATGCCATTCGTGAGCCCAGAGGGCGGCCGATAATGAACGGGATCTTCCACCAGAGCGACCCACAATCGAAGATCCGCTTCAGGCAAGGGTGTGTCTGTACCCACTGCAACACTCGCATTCCAGTGAATTCCCGCACCCACCGTGGCGATACGGAACGAAATCGGAGTCTCCTCTTGCAACCGGAATTGGACCGCGTCCTCATAGAGCGCAACGGTGCTGGCTAGGGCGTCGTCCCCTTCAGGGAGTCCCTCGAAGGGAATCACGCCATCCGCCATGAACCCTGGAAATGCAACGGTGTCGGCGAACAAGGGCTCGCTGCCATGGCGCACAAAAAATGCGTCCTTTTCGGCGCGAAACGGGAAGCCGAGGGCATCCACGCCATCGTTCGGGTGGTACACCAGAACGGAGACCGCAGAGCCTTCTCGAATGGTGCCTTGCGGCTGTGCCAGGACCAAGGGCACTAGGAGAAGTGCCACGAGGAACCACCCACGCATGGTCGTCCCAGTCCGGGACCCTACATGGGCTTGGCGGCAAGGGCCTTCTTGGCCGCCGTGGACAACCCAAGCCGGCCTAGCTCCGCTTTATCGACCCATTTACAGTCGCCAGAAAGCTCGCCGGCCAGAACCGTCGCATCGTGAACCTGAATCTGCCAGTGACGGTGGGTAAAGCGATGCTCCACAGTGCCAAAGGCTTCGTCCACGCGCACTTGGAGACCCGTTTGGTCACGGATGTGGTCTTCGAGGGGCAAAGAGAGCTCTCCCCCCGGGAGCATCCATGTTCGCGCCAAAAGTCCCGTATCGGGTCGCCGGACGAGGAGCACACGACCTCCCTGTTCGATGCGGGCATGGACTCTCTCTTCCGTGGGGACCACTTGAGCACGCTTTGGCGGGGGAATTGTCTCGGCCAAACCCAGCGATTGCGCTTGGCAGTGGCGTTGAATGGGACACTCGTGGCACCGGGGCTGAGGCTTGCAAATGGTTGCGCCTAGATCCATCAAGGCTTGATTCCAATCGCCGGGTTGCCTTGGATCCACCCAGTCCTTGGCTAAGCGATCAATGCGGCGCCGAATTCCGGGTTGCCTGGGATCTCCTTGCTCCGCCGTTAATCGCGCCGCCACTCGAACCACGTTGCCATCCACTGCGGGCACCGCTTCTTGGAAAGCAATGCTGGCAATCGCCCCACTGGTGTACGCGCCAATGCCAGGCAACGCAACGAGGTCCTGTGCCGTTTGAGGAAACGCTCCCGCGGCGTCAATCAGCTTTGCTGCCTTGTGGAGATTTCGTGCTCGACTGTAATACCCCAAGCCAGACCACAATCCCATGACGACGTCCTCACTCGCCCGGGCAAGGGCATGAACCGTGGGAAATGCGGCCATCCAGCGCTCGAAGTAGGGACGAACCGTCTCCACCTGGGTTTGCTGGAGCATCACTTCGCTAATCCAGATTCGATAAGGATCCAAATTCTTGCGCCAGGGCAAATCCCGGGCATGTTTGTGGTACCATGTCAGCAAGTCAAGCCGAAGCGCCGCCACATCCACAAGGCGCCGAGCCCCCGGAAGCCCATGAACCCAACGGCCCCCAAGGCATGTGCCAAAGTTCCCAATTGGACCCAAGCCGGGAAAAATTCAAAGAGCGTTGAGGTGCGAGCTTTAGGTGTGAATCCTGAATCGGCTCACGAGGCCTTGAAGCGCCCCCATCGGTGTCCACTATGCCACAGCCCGCGCGTGCACCATGTACAGCACCCGGATTTTCAATTCATGGGCATCGATGACGTTGCTGACCCTGCCCACCCAGGAATGATGGAGTGCAAAACTTGCGGGGCCATCACCCAATGGGAACCCTAGCAAACTTCAGGCTTTTTCGGGCGCTAGCCGGTGGGGTCTTGCCAGGGACCATCGTTGATGAACGCCCAATCGTCCCGGGGCACTTGGTCATAGAACTGCGTCAAGAAAATTTGGAATTGCTGCTCCACGACCAATGTTGGCTGGGACTTGCCTGGGAAAACACGCACCAAGTATGATGCATATTTTTCTCCATGCGCCGGGGGCATCTCCTCGCCCGCGACCTTCAAAATTTGGGGGCTTTGGCCATCCACTTGAACGTGATCTTCTGGAAGGGCCGTGGTGGTGTTCATGATGCCAATGCTCAGGGTGTCTCCAACGCCGCTGGTTGGCTCCCAAATCATTTCGGCCTGGATGAAATCCACCGGTTTCTGAACGAACGTATCGAAGGTGTTCACCGAATCCGTGGCCGCACACGGATTCACACCGCGCCCGGCGACTCCAGGCACTCCGGCGCCAACGCCACATTGTAGGTAGCCATTGTAGTTCAGCAGCTCAGAGTACGGCAAGTTGGCCGTGTCTACGAGCAACTGCATTTTGACCACTGGAGGCTTCTCTACCCCGGCAACCACCACGGCGCTCATTTGCTGAGTGGTGTAGCCATTCTTTGAGGCCGTCAAGAAGTACGTTCCTGGCTCCACGAGCGAGAAGGCAAACAAGCCCTCTACGTCGGACAACGTCTCCGTTCCTTCCTGAAGGACAATTCGCGCGCCGGCAATCGGTGTGTACGTTGCATCCACCACAACGCCACGCACGACACCCGTGGAATCGCTTGCCTTGGCATCTAACCCATCAAACGAACCGTCATCTTCGGACCCAGGAACCGACTCGGCACAACCGGAGAGGATCATCAGCCCGAAGAGGAGCAAAGCCACGCGCATGCATTGGCACTGTCATCTTCGGCCCAAAACCATTGCTGTCCACCCGACTCACGCAGCAAACATCATCAACCGCTCTTGGCTCGCGCCGCCCATGGCGAGGGAAATCCCCGTCGAGGAACACCTCGAAAAGCAATTGGCGGCCGGACGCAAGGTCATCGCCAACGATGCGCAGAGCCGTGCTCTCTTTGCTCAGCTCAAATCCGAGTGCCCCGATGTTGACGAAGACGCCATTGTGCGGGCCTTCGCCACCCCTGGTTTCGGTACCAAGAACGTGGAAGCGGCCGTCGTAGCCACGGTGCGCCAGAAGCAATTCAACGCCCAGAACCCACGCCCCGCCTTCAAGGACATCTACGACCACCTCCTCCCTGAGGAAATGGCCACGGACATCCGCGACGACCCCGAGTACCGCGCCCAATTTGCAGATCTTCTTGGCGAAATCGAAGAAGAGTTTGATCCCGACGGCGGCATCAACGACACCGAAATGCGCCGTGAGATTAAGGAAGCTCTCGCGTAATGCAACTGGTGCGCACACCAGACGCAGCCACCGCCCTCACATTCCTTCGCGCCGAACTGGTCGCACTCCGAGAGGAAAAGGGCCGCATGGTCCAATTGGTGGCCGATTGCGCCATTCAATACCAAGGCCGTGCCCGCAGCATGCTGCACCGAGGCGAGCGCCTGCTTCTTCTGAAGCCCGACGGTACGTTCCTGGTGCACACGGCTTCCAAGGCCAAGCCGGTCAACTGGCAGCCCCCTGGAGCCACGTTCCACGCAGAAATTGAAGACGACTTACTGGTTTTGACCGCATACCGCCCGAAGCCGGAAGAAATTGTCAAGGTGACCTTCCATTCGATTCAGGTGTGCCTCGCTGTGCCGCTTCGAGACGCCGAGGAATTAGACCTGACAGGCAGCGAAGACGACCTGCAAGAACTTCTCTTCAAACACCCGGACCTCGTCGAAGCCGGATTTTTGCCTCGGCGCCGAGAACGGGACACCAAGCAAGGCTACTACGACCTAGACGGAGATGACTCTGAGGGTCGCCGCGTGGTCATTGAAGTGAAACGCGGCACGGCCGGCCTCAAGGACGCGCAACAATTGTGGCGCTACGTGGAGCCTCTCAGGAGCCAAAATCCCGACGGCGCCGTCCGAGGCATGCTGATTGCCCCCCGTGTGGCCGACAAGGCGCGCGCCTTGCTTCGAGACCATGATTTGGAGTGGAAAGAGGTAGAGTGGGACGATGTGCTTCCTCAAGTGGAGCGCATGCGGCGCGTTGGCCAAGTTGGCCTTGGCACGTTCTCCTAGACTCCGCGGCGATCTCCCTTAGCGGTGGTTCGGGTGGGGGCCGTCTTCTAGGAACGTCCAGCCTTCATCGGGCATGAAGCCGTAGAAATTGGTGTTGATGATTTCAAACTCCTGTTCTATCACAACGGATAGGGAGGACGACCCCGGGAAGACGCGAAGCATGAACGATTCGTACCCAGGGCCGTTGTAGTTTAGCATCGTGGTGCCGTTGACCAGCAGAATCACTGGACTGCCCCCGTCGTTTGCCACATAATTTCCAGACAACGAGTTTGGGTCAAAGTGGCCAATATTCAGCCCATCTCCAAACAGGTTTGTCCCTTCCCAGACCAGTTCAGATTGTGCTGCTGCAACGGGGCGGTCTACGAATACGTCAAAGGTGTTGATGGAGTCCACCAGGGCACAGGCGTTGATGGCGCCACCCGTCCAGGCAGTGTTATCGACGGCCGGAATGCCAGCGCCACATTGCAGGTAGCCAACATGCTGGCTCACCTGAGTGTAGGGCCGATTACTCTGGTCTCTTGCCATTTTAACCTTGATGATCGGCGGCGCGGCGTTGTCGGCTTCCACTTGGACATTGGTTTGAGATGGGCTGTATCCCGCCTTGGTGATTCCAAGGAAGTAGGACCCAGGCTCCAGGTCCGAGAATGTGAAGGCGCCATCGGCATTGGATGTGGCCTCCATTCCTAGAGATTCAATGGAGATGGTGGCACCCTCGATTGGAGTGATGGACGCGTCAAGAACGATTCCGCGAATGGCACCTCGACCCCCATTCAGTTTGAGGTCCTCGAAGCTGTCCTCGTCTGGATCGTCGTTCAACCCACCACCACCTTCGGCGCAGCCGGCTAGGGTCATGGTCAAGGCGACGAGGAGCGTCAATGCGGATCGCATGCGGGAAAACCGTACTCTGGAGAGTAAAACAGTTGTTGTCACGTCGCTGGAGAATGTAGAGGCATTCTAGCGATTCAAAAGGAAGGAAAAAGGAAGGAAAAGAAGCGTGATTCCGAGAACGGAACACGGGGACCCTAGATTGCCACTCAATTAGCTAGGAGTGGGGTGCTTGCCGTCCACCAAGAAGGTCCAGCCTTCCTCTGGGCTGAAGCCGTAGAAGTTCGTGTTGATGATTTCGAACTCTTGCTCGGCCACGAGGGACGGAGCGGTGGTTCCGGGGAACACGCGAAGCAGGAAGGACTCGTAGCCTTCGCCGTTCTTTTGCTCAATGAGGGTTCCATTGACGCGAAGGATGCGGGGGCTGGGGCCGTCCGTGCCGACGTAGTTCGAAGCGGAGGTGTTCGGGTCGTAGTGGCCGAAGCTGAGACCGTCGCCGAGGATGTTGGTGCCTTCCCAGAAGAGTTCGGATTGGCTGGCGGTGACGGCGCGTTGGACAAACACATCGAAGGTGTTGACGGAGCCAGACAGGAAGCAGGGGTTGACGCTGCCGACGCCGGGCACACCGAAGCCACATTGGAGGTAGCCAGTGTATTGGGACACTTCAGCGAAGGGGAGGTTCTCGAGGTCAGGAACGAGTTGAATCTTAACAATCGGAGGGGTGTCCACGCCAGCTTCAACGGAGACGCTGGTTTGAGCGGGGCTGAAGCCGATCTTCTTGGCAGACAAGAAGTAGGTACCGGGGTCGAGGTCAGCGAAAATGAAGGCGCCATCCACGTTGGTCTTGGCTTCGATTCCGAGGCTCTTGATGGTGACGGTGGCGCCTTCGATGGGCACGATGGCAGGGTCGAGAACGATGCCTCGGATGGCACCTTTGTCATCATCCACGTCAATGTCTTCGAATTTGGTTTCGAGGTCGTCTTGATCTTCTGCCGGGGCATTTTCAGCACATCCAGCAAGGGCCAAGGTGACCATGATGAGCGCAATGGACAGGGTCCGCATGGATGGGGACGATACTTTCCGGCCTATCAAGCTTGTGTCGTATTCGACCCGCATTGTACCAAATTTTCCGCACTTGCAGCGATTTTGCCCTTTGTCGGCCCCGCCGAGATGCAGATCAATCCGATTGTTCAACTCCGTGCTTTAGTAAAATGGTCAATCCATTCAGATTGTTTTGGTTGTTTGGACGCTCCTTGTGATGGTTGGTTTTTTGGCTAGCGGCGGAGGCGCGCGCAGGAGAATATTCAGGATAGAATACTGTGCGCCCAGCCCCATTAGCCCTCCTGGAGTTTGCCAAAAAGTAGGGGCCGAACATGACGCACTTGTGCCACCATCATAGAGGGCGCGTCGTCTCCAGGTCCAAGGACAACGGAGTCAAATTGGGGGAGAAGGAAAGGAGAAAGGCCTGCGCGGGGCTTCAGACTCAGATGCTCAAGTGGGAGCAGCGTGAACGCCGCTTTCAATGAACATCCAGCCCTCTGCCGGAGTGAATCCGAAGAAGGCGTTGGTGTAGTGGCTGAATTCTTGCTCGAGGGTGGCACCGAGGTTGGTGCCGGGTGCAGCGCTGCTTTCGGAGCCAAAGACGCGAACAAACAGCTCGTTCGTTTCCCCTACGGCTTCAGTGAGCACCGTTTTGTCCGCTTGGAGCACCAAAATGCTTGGGCCAGACACCTGGTGGTCGCAGAGGAACGTGTCGCCGCAATCCCAGGAGTACATCAATTCGAGACCATCTCCGAGGGGCTGGGTGCCCTCCCAGACCATTTCCGTTTGTGCAAAGTCCAGCACGCCGGCCACGGGGTGGCGCACGAGGGCTTCTCCGAAGTCCATTCCGGAGACGTCGCTTGCAAATCCGCAGGCGTTGAAGCCAACAGCAACGAGATTGAAGCTGCATTGCATGAAGCCGTCGTACTGGAAGGTCTGGCTGAAGGGGAGGCTGCTTGGATCTGCCAAGAGTTGAATCTTGACGATTGGAGGAGTCTTGACGCCGGCTTCCACGAGGACACTGGTTTGAGCAGTGCTGAATCCGAGCTTCTTGGCTTCCAAGAAGTAGGTGCCAGGTTCAAGGTCACTGAAGACGAAGGCGCCATCCACGTTGGAGACCGCTTCGAGTCCGAGACTTTGAATTTGCACGGTGGCGCCTTCAATGGGAACCACGGCAGGGTCGAGGACGATGCCACGAATGGCGCCGCTGTCAGCGTCGACGTCTAATTCTTCGAACTTCTGTTCGTCGGCGTCGACGGGACCCTTTGCTCCACTGTCGGCGCAGCCGGAGACTGCAACCAAGAGGAATGCGAGGGCCACGAGCACGATACGCATGGCTGTTGCTTGCGAGACCTACAATTTACCCGTTGTGCTCATCGTCTCGCGCAGCGCCCTCCCTAAACACTCGGAGCAGGCCCCGCGATTACGGGCCATCCCACATGGGAAGTTACGACTTGGCTTGGCGGCGGCTGACCACGTAGAACGCCACCAACAACAGGGAGATGCCAGCAAGGGGAAGCAGCAGGAACACGAGACCCCACCCGCGCACCGTGGGGTTTTGGCTTAGCATCATGCCGGCGCCGACAAAGAGGCTACCTAGAAACGCGAGCCAGACCCAACCGTAGGCGATGCGTCGTTCGCCGGCGTCTTTGTCCACGACGGTTTTTTGGCGGGCCACAGGCGGCCGAGACAGACGTTGCTCAAAGACCCCGCGACAGGGCTGCATGTCGATCGGAGTAGGCGCCTTTACAGGTGGTGCAGCAAAATGGGTGGCGTTGGGCCCCAATGTTTGCCCAGAGGGGCTTGGCGGTGCGCATTTGGCACCAGTGGCAGGCCACAAGCGCAGGGCTGGCCACGTCGGGACCAACAAAGGCGTCCGCGTCCAGGCGCACTGTGTAGCCTTGGATGATGCCGGCGTCTTCCATGCGGCGAATGCGGGCGCTCACGGTGGGTTGGGTGCTGCCTGTGGTTCGGGCAAGGTCTCGGTGGCTGCGGCGTGCATCTTCTTGGAGTAAGCGAAGGATTTGTCGATCAAGCGCATCCAAGGCGTCCGCTGAGTCGGCATTGGCGTTGGCGCCCTGACTCGGGTTGTGTCCTGTGGAGCCACCCATGCTTTGCAATTGAAAACCCAACATCAAAAAGCAGTCGGCGGCCCATCTCCATTCATGGGCCTGTTTGGCAAGAGTGAATCCATCGACCTGACCATTGGCAAAATGACCTGTGGCAACTGTGTGCGTCACGTCACGGAAGCGTTGCAAGGGGTCTCGGGCGTCAAGCGCGCCAATGTGGATCTTGATGGCGCCGCAGCCTCGGTGACCATGAAGCCCGGCACCGACCACCGCACGCTCATTGCTGCCGTGGAAGCCGCCGGGTACGAAGCGTCCCTGCGCGAAGGCTAGAACGCCCAACGGCCGGTTTCTACCAGGATGACCATCAGGAAGGTGGCACCGACAACCCCCGCGTAGAACCACGGCCAAGCATCTCGCTTGCGCAGGCCAAACAAGTGCATCAACAGACCGCCCGTCCAAGCGCCGGCGCCAGGAATCGGCACGGCGACGATGCTCAAAAACACGGCCGATTCTTCGATCCGTTCTCCTCGTGGGCTTACTTTGCGGCGTGTGCGGGCAAAAATCCACTCTAGGGAAGCCTTGGACCAATTCCAGCGCCCTAGCAAGGCTTCGATGCGGGGATAGAACCAGTACGCGGTGGGTGCCACGAGGATGCTGCCTATGAGGCTCCAGACCACGGCTTCGCCCCAGCCCATGTCATAAACCAAAATGGCCACCGGCACGCTGACGCGCACTTCTCCAAGGGGATTCCAGGCAAGAAATGCGATGGCAAGGGGTGCGGGAATGCCGCCAAGCGCCTCAACCAGGGGCCCAAGAAAGGCACCCCACCATTCGGCCACGCTTACGGCGCCTCAGGCAAGTTGACCATGCTCTTGCCAGTGCCTGCCTTAGCCATGAGTTTGCCATCTTGGACCACTGCTTGGCCAAGAAGATACGTGTGGCTTGGGAAGCAAGCAGGCATGCCGCC
>JBFJXT010000003.1:0-25884 GCA_041623015.1 Thermoplasmatota archaeon
GCCCGAGAGGGTGCCAAAGTAGTGAGTGTCGGTGGACTCGCTGCCTTCCACCGTATCGGCAACTTCAGAGAACGCCGCGTCGGCCTTGATGCTTGCTTCTTGGTTAATCGGAATGTCCACGAAGGTCAACGCCCAAGCGATGCTGTAGGTGTCATCCATGAACGTCATCAGGAGAGGCGCCCATTCCGGCCGGTCAATCATGTCGTTGTAAGCTTCGAGGACATCCTCGTCTTTGTAGTCCTTGATGAGATCAAAGGACGGGTCGTAAGGGTCGCCAAGTTCGTCGCCAAAGCCCTCAAAGCACTCTTGCGGCGGCAACAAGCCACCCAGCTCATCGGGCGGGTCATCACAGGGAACAAAGGCGCCACCTCGAATGATACTGTCTGCGATGCCGGGCACGGCACTTTCAAGGCCGTCTCGCAGCAAGGCGTGGAGGTTCAAGATGAACGGCACGGAGTTCACAGCGCCTCCGGAGGCCTGCACGAATTCGTTGGCCACCATGGACTTGTGAATGGTAATCATGTCATCCACTGCGGCCTTGGTTGCTAAGCCACAGGGTGCCGACGGCTTTGCGGTGCTACACGGATCGAGCGCCTGTGAGATGATGGTCTCCTGGCCCGTGGATTTGATAGTGGTCTGGAACCGCTCGTACATGTCGAGCATGTGGGCACGGTCTTCCTTGTGCGTCCAGAGTTCCTTCTGGGGCAAGTTCACTTCGACGGTTCCAATGACGTACTCAGTCTTGGGAATGAATGATCCAAACACCATGGTGCCCGCAAGCAATCCAACGATGACCACCGCCTTGTGTGTCCCGACCCACTTAGCAAAGGCACCCACGGCGCGGCTTGGGCGAAACACTTCCTTGGACTCATTGCGCACACTCAACTGCAGGAGCGCCGGCAGGAAGGTGATGCCGAGAATGAACACGGACAAGATGCCAAGAATCGTGGCGGTGCCGATTTCCACAATCATCGGGCTGGTGCTGGTAATCATCACCACGAAGCCAGAAATGGTGGTGAGGGTGCTGATGAACAACGCCACGGCGCCTCGCCGACCAATCAAGTCGAAGGCAGCGTCCGCAGAATCGGTCTCCGAGCGTTCGGTGCCAAATTCATTGATGATGTGAATCACATAATCCACGCCCACCCCCAGCAACAACGGGAACATGGCCATGGAAACGAAGCCGATGCTGACGCCGCCAAGGGTCATCCCGGCAAGCGTCCATGTGAGAATAATCGCCACGGTGCTCACGCCGATGAGGGCGCGTTTGACGTTTCGAAACAGGAACAACAAGGTGACTGCGAGGAAGCCGAACACGGCTGAAATGAACAAGTTGGATTCCTTCTCCACTTGCTGATCAATGCGGTAAATCCACGACTGAACGCCCCAAGAATCGAAGTATTCGTCCTTCCACAAATCACTGGTTTTCTCAATGCCCGTGGGGCCTGCTTCTCCGACCTCTAGGGCGCGGTACTCACCAATGATTTCGTTGATGATGCCGCCAGTTTCCTTCTTGGACAACTCCGTGGTGTCCGGGTCATAAATGATGAACATCACGGCGGCGGTAAAATCGTCACTGCGGTACAGGGCAATGGCGCCGGTGCTGTCGGCGGCGTCCGCCAATTGTTGCGCAATATCATGGCGTGCTTGATCGGGCGCCAAGCAGAAGCAACCATCGGGGAACTGGGCGTAGATCAATTTCTCGAAGTAAGGAAGGCTCGTGTGGCTGACCACCTTGTCCAAGCCAGTGCGTTCCTCGAACTCCGCCTTCACGAAGGAAAACAGCTCTTCTTGGGCGCGCAGGGCTTCCATGCTGGTCACATTCGTCACCGGCACCATCTCCCCGCTGCCGTCTGCGGCGGGCCCCATGGCGTCCGATTTTAGCTCGAAGTAGACAATCTCGGAATTGACGCCAGCAACATCCCGACGAAGGTCTCGAAATGCGTTGGCTTGCTCGTCGTAGGTGGCAAAGTAACCGGATTGAATGTCCGTCTCCACGTTTGGTTCCACGGTCAAGAGAACACCGATGCTTCCAGCCGTGATGAGGGCAACAATACCAATCACCAACCAAGCCTTCTGAGCGGAGCCACGCATGACGCGGGAGAGAGCAAGCTGGACCGACGCACCAATGTCCATAACCGAACCAAGCCGACCACCGGGGACAGCCCGTTTAGGGTTGTCGTGGCGGACTCGATTGAATAGAGCCGATTCGAGGGCGAAAATTATCGAGCCCCATCGCTCAGCACAAGGCGCTCACACACCGCAGCAAAAGCGGGTGCGTCTTGGCTACGTTCGGCCTAACTCGCGCCAAGTACGGTGCTCACACACCGCAGCAATCGCGAGTGACGCCTCGCTACGCTCGACCCAATTCTCTCAAATTCGTCACCACTTCCCCGAGCAACTGGTAGGCTTGCTCGGAGTGCGCAATGGCATCCTGGAGCTCCGGAGCGTCCTTGGCCCACTCCAGAATCGTGCGGATGTTGCGCAAATTTTCATTGATGGACAACCGCAGGGCGTCCTCGTACAGCTTCGTCATGCGCACACCCCGCGAGACGCAGCCCGCCAGTCGTCCAATACCAACTCAGAGTAGCCATCGTAGGGGGCGTTGGTTCGAGGCATGGTGGCCACGCGGTCCCAACCGGCGTGCATGACAGAATCTAGGGCCGGCTCATGGCCCGCGGGACCTTCTTGGGCGCTGACATCCGTGCCGTTGAGCGGAATGCCCTGATTGACGGTGCCAAGTGCGTGGCCCACAACATGCAGAAGAAGGACCCTAGCCAAGTAATCCTCGGATTGCTCCAAGCGGGCGGCGCCAGCCACCACGGCGGCCTCGGAAACGGCGACGATGCCAGGTGACACCACCAGGGTTGTGGGGCCTTCGTCGGCAAAGGCTTCCACCCAGAGGATGCGGATGGTGACGCGCTCATCTTCGAGCACGGTAACCGACTCTGCCCATGTTTGCATGCGCGCCAAGGTCCAGGCGTCGTTGTCTGGAAGCAGTTCGGCTTCTGAGACTTGGAACCGATCGGTGCCGAAGCCCGCGTCTCCGAACGCTTGGGCAAGAAGCCACATAGATTCCAGGGGCACGCGCTGGACGCCGCCCTCCCGGTGAAGCGCAAACAACACGTCCCGGCCCAACTGGGGCGCGATGACGGCGCAGGCAACATTTCGGGTGGTTTCCTCCTCGGATGTCAACAGTTCCGTGACGCACCCAGATAGGGTCAATCCGAGCATCAGCGACAGCACCACCAGAACGCGCACGCTTCGGCCACACAAGCCGGCGGCAAGAAGCTGACGGAAGCGTGATTCTATGGAGGAAGGGTCGAAGTGCGTGACGAAAATGGCCCTCCATGCGCCCACCAACAGATATCGCCGGACACAGTTTGCTCGTCTCTGTCCTCGTGATTGCGGCCCTCCCTTGGCTTGGCGGCACTCCGAGTGATGTGATGGTTTGGAGCTTCGCTGTTGCGCCTCCGGTGCTGCTTCTTGGCCTCTTGGCCCTCCGAGATTATCTGCATCCACGCAACCAAGCAACCCATTGAGCTCCGTGTGCTCCACTTGACGCACAGGAAGCTGCCCTCCCGGAGAATGTTTATCCACATGGCACCACCTGTCAGGCATGGATGGGAGCGCACGCTCCCAGGGGATGCATATGAAGGACATTATCCGCGAGGCGGTGGCCCGAGCCGAAGAGACCGGCCGCGGGGCACAGACCGTTCAGGTCATGCCGAACAATCAGACGCCAACAACCAGCGACAACGCCGAACTGGAACGCGTGCTCCACAGCCTCGTTACGAAGATCAAGGTCTTCGGATGCGGAGGCGCCGGCACCAACACCATTACTCGCCTCACTGAGGAAGATGTTGGCGACGTCGAATTGGTGGCACTCAACACCGACGCACAGCACTTGCTGTCTTCGAAGGTACCCCACAAGATGCTCATCGGCCGCCACCTCACCCGTGGCCTTGGCGCCGGCGCCCTGCCTCAAATCGGCGAGGAAGCTGCCCAAGAAACCGAGGAAGACATCCGCAACGCCGTTGCTGGCGCGGACATGTGCTTCATCACCTGCGGCCTAGGCGGCGGCACTGGAACCGGCAGCGCTCCCGTTGTGGCCAAGATGGCCCGCGAGGCCGGTGCCTTGACCATCGCAGTCTGCACCCTTCCGTTCAGCGTCGAAGGCGCCGTGCGCATGGAAAACGCCGAAGCAGGCCTTGCTCGCCTCCGCGACGTGTGCGACACCGTCATCGTCATCCCGAACGACAAGCTCTTGGAAGTTGCCCCTCGCCTTCCGTTGGCTGCCGCTTTCCGCGTGGCCGATGAACTGTTGGTGCGCAGCATTCGCGGTATCACCGAGATGATCACCAAGCCCGGCCTCGTCAACCTTGACTTTGCTGACTTGAAGACCATCATGAAGAAGGGCGGCGTGGCGATGATTGGCCTTGGCGAATCGGACGGCGACGACCGCGCTGTGGCTGCCGTGACCGAGGCGCTTCAGAGCCCTCTGCTCGAAATCGACATCACCGACGCCGCTGGCGCCTTGGTGAATGTGGTAGGTGGCAGCGACATGACCCTCAAGGAAGCCGAAGCGGTTGTGCACGAAATTTACTCGCGCATCAACCCTGACGCCCGCATCATTTGGGGTACCAGTGTCAACCACGCCCTAGACCGCGCCATTCGCGTCATGCTGGTGATCACTGGCGTGCGCTCGAAGCAAATCCTTGGCCCGTCCGCTCGCAAGCAAGCAAACCAGCGAAAGGACATTGGCCTGGATTTCGTCCTCTAGGACCCCTCCGGCCCTGACGACCTGCTTCGTAACTTCTTCATCCCCTTTCTCCTCCCGTGCTGCATGACCTATTTGTTGCTGCACAATCCCCAATGCTCCAAGAGCCGCGCCGCGCTTGCTCTGCTTGAGGAACGGGGCGTTGATTTTGCCGTGCGCAATTACCTCAAGGAGCCGATGAGCTTGGACGAATTGCGCATCCTCCACAAGCGCCTCGGCTTGCCCGTCGCAAAGTGGCTTCGCTGGGGAGAGGACGCTGCATCCGAGCTAGACAAGGAAGCCTCGGATCGAGAATTGCTAGGCGCCATGGCAATGCACCCCAGAATCATGGAGCGCCCCATCTTGATTCACGGCGACCATGCCCGCGTGGGGCGCCCTGGGCCCGACAATTTGTTGCCGCTCTTGGACGACTGAGGCCCTACGAAGTGGCGCCCGCTTCCAGGGTTCTCTTCGGGAGCATCTGCGCCGACACTTGCCAATCTCGCACCAAGTTGGGCCAGACCCGCAATCGCTTGGCCACATTCACGGGATCTGCTGCCATCAATTGCTCAGTGTCGTGAATGCCTGCAGCATGCAGTCGCAGAAGATGCGAATCGTCGAGACCCGGAATCAAGGAAAGCGCCAATCCCCCCGCATCCGGCGCTTCTGGCGCAGATTTTGAAGCGGACTCACCCGCGGCGGCCGCGCCAATCACTTCGTCCACGTGGGCATCCAATCGGGTTGCCGCGATGGGGCGGCCGTGACGCGGCTCATGCAACCGGCGATGATCAGCCAACGCCTCGCGCATGGATTGCTCCAGGACATTGAATTCTTCGCGAAGGGTTCGCACTGCCGACACGGAATCCTGCCTCGCGCTGTCCACGGCGGCCCCTAATTCGGCCTCAGCGTGCTCCACGCGCACCTCAATGGCCTTTGCAAACTCAAGAAATTCCTCTTCCTTAGCCCGCAGCACTCGCTGATTCTTCTGGGCCCTGCCCACATCAAGCGCCGTCCACGCCGCCAATCCAGTGGCGGCACCCGCAAGCGCAGACACCACCACAACGCCCGTGCCAGAAGTAAACGTGGCCAGGAGCACCAGCAGTAACACAACACCAGCCCAGAGCGCAATCGCCCAACCCGGCGGCCGGCGCCGTGAACGAACCGCTTCAGAAGCCATCAGGACTGATTGAGCCCCGTCCGGCTTGAGAGGCGCGACCGGGCCGTTTTGGGCAACCCGGAGACCCGGACCAAGGCGTTCCACACGCAAGCCTCAAGTGCGGTTCCGTGCTTGTTGAGCCTGAGCAAATCCCCCGCAGCGGGGATGGCGGCCAGCGTTTTGCTGGTGGCGGCGCTTATTTTTGGGTACAGCGGAGCATCGCCCGCACAACCGTTTATATCCACCTTGGCTTCGCGACGCCAGTCAGCGGTAGGCTTGCCCATCTCTGACAGGTGATACGATGGAATACACGCGCTTCGAAAAGGCCCGCATCGTCGGCGCACGCGCCCTTCAGATCTCCATGGGTGCCCCGCCACTCATTGACATCGACGAAGAGGTTCGCGACCCGGTCCAAGTGGCCATGAGGGAATTCGCGTCCGACGCCATCCCACTGACGGTGAGCCGACCAACACAGGTGAACGCATGACTGACGAGATGCTCCAAAGCCAGATCGCCCAAAGCGGCGAAGACGTAGAGCTGCTGGTTGCTGAGGACGAGTACCTCACCAGCGGTGTCCACATCGGTACCCAACACAAGACAGCGGACATGAAGCCGCACATCTTCCGGGTCCGCAACGACGGCCTGTTCGTACTGAACGTGGCCAACACCGACGCCGGCATCCGTGCCGCCGCCAAGATGCTCGCCCCCTACGACGCGGCCCGCATCCTCTTCGTGTCCCAGCGCCAATACGGCCAGACGCCCGCCAAGGAAACCGCCAAGGCCGTTGGCGCCACCGCCATCGCTGGCCGCTTCATGCCCGGCACCCTCACCAACCCGGTGACGCCCAACTTCATGGAGCCCGAAATCTTGGTGGTCACTGACCCCCTCGGTGACGCTCAAGCCATGCGCGAAGCCCGCAACATCGGCATCCCGATCCTCGGCTTCTGCGACTCCAACAACGAAACCACGGGCCTGGACCTCGCGGTCCCCGCCAACAACAAGGGTCGCCGCAGCCTGGCACTCGTGTACTGGCTCCTTGCCCGCGAAATCATGATGGAGAAGAACCTGCTCGCCAACCGCGACGCTTTCACCCTCTCGGTGGAAGACTTCGAGGCCAGCCTCTGAGGCCACCACCATGGCAACACTCCCAATCATCATCGCCCCTGTGGCAGCACTCCTCGGCCTCATCGCCGCTGGACTACTTGCCCGCTCCGTGCTGAAGGCCGAAACCGGCAACAAGCGCATGGTCGAAATCAGTGACGCCATCAAGCAAGGTGCCATGGCGTACATGAACCGCCAATACCGCACCATTGCTGTGGTGGCCGCTGTCATCCTCTTGGTGTTCTTGGCCGTTACCTTCACGCAAAGCGGTGCCGACCAAACCCTCTGGCTCTGGACCACCATAGGCTTCGTCGTCGGTGCCCTGTTCAGTGCCGCCTCCGGTTACCTCGGCATGAACATCGCCGTCCGCGCCAACGTGCGCACCGCCCAAGCAGCCCGCAAGGGTATGCAAGGCGCCCTCAACGTGGCCTTCCGCGGCGGCGCCGTGGCCGGTCTCGGTGTGGCCGCCCTCGCCCTTCTGGGTGTGGCTGGTTTCTACTACTACTTCGCTGAAATCGCCAAGATGTCCGACCCCGTCGGTCCCTTGGTCGGTTACGCATTTGGTGCAAGCCTGATTAGCCTGTTCGCCCGTGTTGGCGGCGGTATCTACACCAAGGCCGCCGATGTTGGCGCTGACTTGGTCGGTAAGGTCGAAGCCGGTATCCCCGAAGACGACCCCCGCAACCCCGCTGTAATCGCTGACAACGTCGGCGACAACGTCGGCGACTGCGCCGGTATGGGCGCTGACTTGTTCGAGACCTACGCAGTGACCGTTGTGGCCGCTGTGTTCCTCGGCTACCTCTTGCCCACCTCCGGTGGCGTCAACGCCCTCGTGACCTACCCGCTCTTCCTGGGCGCGTTCGCCATGATCGCTAGCATCATCGGTGTGTTCTTCGTCCGCCTCGGCAAGGACCAAGACATCATGAAGGCGCTCTACAAGGGTGTCTACGCAAGTGTCGCTGTCAGTGCTGCCGGTTTCTACTGGCTCACCCACTACCTCCTTGGTGACTACCAGTTCACCCCCGAAGGCCTCCTTGGCCTCGGCGACCGCGTGATCACCGCCAACGGCGTGTTCTTTGCCAGCATGCTTGGTCTCTTGGTGACCTTGCTCCTGATGTACATCACGGAGTACTACACCAGCACCAAGTACCGCCCCGTGAAGGCCACCGCCAAGGCCAGCGAAACCGGCGCCGCCACGAACATCATCAGCGGCTTGGCTGTGGGCATGGAGAGCACCGCTCTTCCCGTCATCGTCATCGCCATTGCCATGTTCGGCGCCTTCGCCTTTGCTGGCTTGTACGGTATCGCCATCGCCGCGGTTGCTATGCTCGGTATCACCGGCATGGTCGTCGCCATGGACACCTACGGCCCCATCACCGACAACGCCGGTGGTATCGCTGAGATGGCCGAACTGGACGCCGACGTTCGCAAGAACACCGACGCCCTCGACGCTGTGGGCAACACCACCAAGGCCGTGACCAAGGGTTACGCTGTCGGTAGTGCTGCACTCGCCGCTCTGGCCCTGTTTGCTGACTACGTCCACCGCTTGCCGGATGACGTGGGTGGCTTCGCCCTCGACGACCCCTTGGTACTCATCGGTCTCTTGATCGGTGCCATGCTGCCTTTCTTGTTCAGCGCCTTCTTGATGAACGCTGTCGGCAAGGCCGCCGGTGCGGTCATCGATGAAGTTCGCCGCCAATTCAAGAACATCCCCGGCATCATGACCGGCGAAGGGAAGCCCGAATACGGCACCTGCGTCGACATTGTGACCAAGGCTGCCTTGAAGCAAATGGTCATGCCCGGCATCCTCGCCGTCTCCGCCCCCCTCTTGGTCGGCTTCCTCTTGGGCCCCTTGGCCCTTGGTGGTCTCCTGATTGGTGTGCTCGCTGGCGGTCTGATGATGGCCCTCATGATGGCCAACGGTGGCGGTGCTTGGGACAACGCCAAGAAGTTCGTCGAAGACGGCAACCACGGTGGCAAGGGCAGCGCTGCCCACGAAGCCGCTGTCGTCGGTGACACCGTCGGTGACCCCTACAAGGACACCGCTGGCCCCAGCATCAACGCCCTCATCAAGGTCATCAACACGGTGAGCTTGATCTTCGCTGGCCTCATCGCCAGCGTCGGCGGCCTCCTGCTCTAAGCAGGTGCAAGACCCCCTTTTCCTTTCCTTCTCCCAATCTTTGTAGCCACTTCGGGTGGCCGAGCGCAGCGAGCGCCGCCCAAAATGATCGACCTTTTTGAAGGTCGATTGCCAGCGTCGGCGGCCTCCTGCTCTAAGCAGGACTAGCAACTCCTCTACCCCTTCCCCCTCCCTTTCCCTTCCTATTCCCTTTGAGGCCCTTACGCCCAGTCCACATGCTTCTTGTGTTGTGACGCCCCCTTCCCGCTGTGTCCCTTCCGAACGCCTCTGATGTCCCGGGGCCCCTTCATGATTTGGAGGTCGCTGCGGCCATGGATGAGGCGGAGAAATTCAAGGGCCGTCGCGACGACGCCAAATGGTACATCATGATGGGTGTGGCCATGTTGTTTGCGGGCAGCATCAGTTCCTACATCGCTGGCGGCGGGGCACTCATGTGTCTCTGGGGCTTGGGAACGTATGGGTACTGGAGTTACCGCATGAAGGGTGCTTATGATCCCTGGAAGGACCCCGAGTTAGAAGCGTGGGAAGACGAACAGTACCACGAAGAACCCTAGGCGAACGCCACGAGGGTGTAGTCAATTTGAGCGGCACACAGGCCGAGGACTTGCAGCGTGAGGTCGCCTTCGATGCCGTCTAGGTTGGCTTCGCGCAAGCGTAGCACTTCGGTGAGTCCGGGGTCGTGTGAGCGCATGATGCGTTCGCCGTCTTGAAGCACGTACACATCCAGGTCTTGCACGCCGGTGCCGCTGCCGGTAAGATGCAGGGATCGCACGAGGGCGGCGTCGATGGTGTGTTCGATGAATTGCGTGGCGCCATTGACGCAGTCTCCGCCATGGGTGCCTGTCCATCGCTCGGTTTCGTTTGTGGCATCTTCCTCGAATGCGCCATGGGCGATGTCTTGGGCGGCCATCTGGATGCGGCTTCCATCTGGGCCTCCCACGAGGAGTTCCATGCGGTCGAGGTTAGGGCCGTCGGTGGTGTAGGTTGCCACTTGGGCGCGCATCATTTCTTCGGGCCCGAACCAGAGGCCGTTGCGGGGAATTTCCAGGTCCATGGTGACCGTGACGCGGTCGCCCGGTTGGTAGCCCATTGGCCCAGCCGCAGAGGCGTGCGCAATGGTGGAGTCTTGGCTGCCCCACCAAATGGTCAGGTCGTCACGGATGAGCGTCGTTGTCGCAAGGTCCGTGGCCCGAAACACGAGGGTAGCACTTGCTTCAAAAATTGCGAGTCCGCCGGGCCCTAGCCATGATTTGGGCGGGTCGCCTTGGACCCATTGGGGGTGAGACCAGGACAAGGGGACAGCGCCCTCTTTGGCGGGATCCTCAACGAGCGCACCGCCGGCGTCGAAGTAGAGGGTCATGTTGCGAGGCGCGTTCGCGTTTTCGGGAAAATCTCCGACGGTGTCTCCCTCGTTGCTGGTGTTTGATCCTAGGCATCCTGCTGTTGCAAGGAGAAGCCCAACCAGAGCGATGGCACCGCGCACAACCGGCCATGGTGCAAGGGGGCCATAGGTCCTCCTCCCCGAGTCCTTTGGGCCCGCCAGCACCGGGGTCTAAGCGCTTCGAGCGCCGAGCTAACGGCATGCAAACAGATGAGGTGTTGCAAGGATGCCTAGAAGCGCACCGCGAATTGCTTGCCATTGAGCGGTCGTTTCATGCTTGGCTCAACGAGATGACAGGCTTCGAGCAGCCCCCGGTCGTCCCTGCAAGCTAATCCGAGCTTGGCCTAGAACCAACGCCGAACCCGGTCGCAGTAGTCCACGTAGTGGGGAAACAAGCCCGACAGCCATTGTTCTTCGCGGCGTATGACGAACCGAGTCAATGCCCAACCGGACACCGGCACCAGCACGGTCGCAAGCCACCAGCCACTCCACAATCCAATGCCTGCTTGAGCAAGAAGAAAGCCCAGGTAAATCGGGTTGCGCGTAAATTGATACGGCCCAGAGACCACGAGTGCAGTGGTTGGTGCGCGCACATCGGGATTGGTCCCGAGGCGGCTTTGCTCTAGGATGGCCCAGCCAAGAAGAGCCACGCCGAGCAAGACCAGGACACCTCCTACGACCCAGCTTCCTGGAGGCAATTGGGGCAGGTCCATCCAGTAATGCGTCAGGCCTGCCACGAGCACTGCAGCCACGGGCACAAGGGGCGGTGGCACACGAATGCCTTCGCCAGTTTCGGGCACACGCCACGCACAGTGCGGGGGCTTGAAAGACAAACGGCCAAGCAAAGCGGGAACTACTCGGATTCCGGGTGGTGCCAGACGAGGCGGTTGAGTTGCTTGGCGGCTTCGGCAAGCGTGTCCATGGAGACCACTCTGATTTCGGCGCCTTCGGGCTTGAACGCGGCGGCAGTGGCGGGGCTTTCGAAATGATGCACGTAGTCGCAAAAATTGCCGATTAAATCCATGCTAAGAAGCTCGTCACGGGTGATGACGAGGCTGGCCACTGCGGACTCGGGGGCGAAGGTGCCGTCGGGTTGGACGGTGAGGCGCACCGGGGCCCCGTAGACGGGATCTCTGGATTCTACGTGCGCGGTCTCGCCAAGCAATGCGGGAATGAAGTGGGCATCGAGGGCACACCACACATGCAGCGCCACGTTGTTGACGGTGAATCGGTGTTGGGTCTCGTTGAGCGTCAATCCACTCCAGCCAATGATGGCTCCTTGGTCGTCTCGTTGCAATGCGCCATCCATGCGCGCAAGTGCCGCTTCGACCACGTCCAAGGGCTGCTTTGCTAGATGTGCAAGTGCCTCCGGAGAGACGGGCTTTCCTTTGGCCAGGGTTAGGAAAATGGCTCGGTAGATGCGCCGGTCCGAATCGATCCAGCCGGCGGTGAGGGATTGTATGCTTCGGGCGGTAAGCTCGGCAAGATCGATTGATTGGCGTGGCGCGTCTTGGTGCGTGGTTTGGGGGTCTTGGATGCTCATGAATTTGACTCCGAATTCAGGGTTTGGAGGAAGGTGGGCGTTTAGCACGCACAAGCATCGTCACTTGCCTCGCAGGCGTTCGGGGCGTCGCCGGAAATGACCTTGCTGAGGGTTCGGCCACAGCACGAGGCCCCCGGGTCTTCATGGCGAGCACGGCGAACCATGGTCCGCCTGGCCCCTTTGGATTCTAGGGCTGCCGCGACGGTGTCTCGCAGTTGATCTCCGCAGCAAATTCCCGCTGGATTCACCACGTGGCACGCCTTTCCGGTGCATGCACGCAGCACACGCTTGGCATCCTCGCTGCTATGGACGCGTCCGTCTCGGACTGCTTCTTGGATGGCACCCCGTGACACATTGAGGCAGTAACAAATGGGCGCCTCCGGCCCAGGGTCCTTGAGACTTACTAGCTTGTTGACTTCCGTGACATCGATGTACGATTCGGCGTGGTTGTCATGGTAGACCACGGAACACCCGGCTGTGGGGCAAAATCGGTAGCCTGCTCTGGCCTCCTTGCGCATGGCACGAGGCAGCATGGTTGAGAGAACGTCAGCCGGCACCGGAATCCCGATGGCGAGGCAAGCGGGGCATTGTTCGTTGCTTGCCTCGAGCCTGGGCGCCACGAGGGTTCGACCGGTGCGCGTGGTCAATTTCCGAGACAGAGGAAGGGCTGCTTCGGCCAGTGTGTTCGTTTGCATTTGTGTTACCTAGTACGTTTTGCGTACTACTTAGTACGGTGTTGAACATCTGCGTATGTGGTGAAGAAAACCGAACCACGGCGCAGCGACGCCTGCATGATTGACGAAGGCGGCAAAACCTACTGCATTGATCCGCTCGAAACCGTGCTCACCACCCTCTCCAAGCGCTGGGCCCTCCTCGTCATCGGCGTGCTTGGCAACCACCCCGGCATGCGCTTTGGGGAAGCCCGCCGCACCATTCCAGGCATCTCCGCCCGGGCGCTCTCCAATGTGCTTGACGCCTTGCAAGAAGAACGACTCGTGCGCCGCAACGTAGACACGGACGCATCCCCGCCCGCCGTCTCCTACGACTTGACCCCCTCCGGCTGGGCTCTCAGGGGCGCCCTGATTCCGCTCATCGAATGGGCCTCCGAGCGACCCTAACCCACCCCAATCCACTCCCTTGGCCCCCATTGTTTGATAGCCGACCACGACTTGGTGCCGCTGTGCGCCTGCTGGACTTTCGAAGCGACACCGTAACCCGCCCCACCGACGCCATGCGGGACGCCATGGCAAACGCTGAAGTGGGCGACGACGTGATGGGCGAAGACCCCACCGTTAACCTCCTAGAAGCGGAAATGGCCAGCCTCCTCGGCTTCGAAGCCAGTCTGTTTGTTCCCAGCGGCACCATGGCCAACCAAATCGCCCTCTGGGTACACACCGCGCGCGCCGGCCAAGTGGTTGCTGAGACCAACAGCCACATCGCTCTCTACGAAGGCGGCGCCGCAGCCCTCCTCTCGGGCACCACCGTACGCACCGTGCAGGGCACAGATGGCGTCTTTGGCCCCGAACACGTGGCCCCCCACCTCTACCCAGACGACCCGCACTTTGCCCACACCAAACTGGTGTCCGTGGAAAACACGCACAACTGGAGCGGCGGCCGATGCTGGACCGAGGCCCAAACCCGCGCCATTGTCGACCACGCCCACGACCACGACGTTGCCGTCCACGTGGATGGTGCTCGAATCTTCAATGCCGCCACCGCGCTCAAGACAAACGCCCAGGACTTGCTTGCCGGAGCCGACTCGGTCATGACCTGCCTCAGCAAAGGCCTCGGCGCCCCCGTTGGCAGCATCCTCTGCGGCAGCGACGACTTCATTCACCAAGGGCGACGGGTCCGAAAAGCGCTCGGCGGCGGCATGCGACAAGCCGGCATCATTGCAGCCGCAGGCCTCTGGGCCATGGAGCACGGCATCCCCCGCCTCGGTGCCGATCACGACCTTGCCAAACACCTCGCCGCTGGCCTCGACAAACTCCCCGGACTTGCCGTGGATGTCTCCAGCGTCGAAACAAACATGATCATGGTAGACACCACCGCCACCGGACTCACCGGCCCAGAATTCTGCAAGGTCAGCGAAGAACTCGGCATCGGCATCTTGCCCCGCGACAACGGACCCACCGCCCGGTTCGTCACCCATCAAAACGTCACCCGCGCCGACGCAGACGAAGCCGTGGAGCGCCTTGCCGGGCTCTTGGATGAAATGCCCCTCGTGGCCTAGTCGTCCAGCTCCGCCGCGAGCAATCTTCAAGCACAACCGGAAAGAAGCCCCCCTCGCATCCTCCTTGCGTGCCCGACATCACCTGCCGGTTCGCCGACTGCCACGTGTTTCGCCGACTGCCAAGCGGCCGAGACGAATGGCTCGTGATGAAGCGCGCCCCGCACACCATGCTCGGCGGCGCCTGGGGCCCGGTCCAAGGGCACATTGAACCCGGAGAAACCGCCTACGAAACCGCATTTCGGGAGCTAGGTGAAGAAACCGGATTGCGCCCCGTGGCGTTCTGGCAGGCCAGTTACGTGAACCGATTCTACCTCGCCGATCGCGACCAAATTATTCTCAGTCCAGTCTTTTGCGCCGAAGTGCCCGCCGACGCCAACGTCGTCCTTTCTGATGAACACACAGAACATCGCTGGGTGCCCGCCGAAGAAGCGATGGCGCACTACATCTGGCCTGGGCAACGCAAGAGCCTCAAGATTTGCCGGGAACAATTCATCCTTGAGGAGCCGCGCAGCGAAAGTCGCATTGACTCGCTTGTTGGACTCGATTCTCACCCCGTTTAGGGCCAGCAAAGGTTCCCAGGTATCCAGAACCCTGAAGTTTAATGGGTCAATGAAAGCGCATGATTGCCCGGGCCATGCTGCTCGCAGCGCCGTTGCTCGTTCTGTCGCTGGCCGGATGCGCCGAGTCAACTGAACCTACCCAGAGCATCAAGAGCGCCCAAGAATTTGCCCTCAAAGCCCCCACTTGGGGGCTCGGTGACTGGTGGACCTACGACTTGCCCGGCCTTGGCCAAATCACATGGGTTGTCACCGACGACCAAGGCAGCGAATGGACCCTTGACATCAACGACCCCCAAATGGCGTTCTTTCACGCAGCCTTTGGCGAAGTAAGCACCGTGGGCGCCATCAGCAAACGAGACCTCGACGGCAGCCAGGAACAGGGCCCCGTGCATTTCTTTGACTTCCCCCTCACCGAAAACAAGACATGGAGCATCACCTGGGACGATGAATCCTGGATTGCCCGCGGCCACTTCCATGGAGACGGAACTTACCGAGTCACTGCCACTTCAGACTCCGGCGCGGTGCGCACCTACGGCTACAGTCCAACCACTCAATGGCTCACCAGTATGGAGGCCTTCGACGCAAACGGCACCCTCCAATTCAACTCCAAATTCATCAACTCCGGCAAACGATACGGCGGCGAATTGGTGCGCTGGACCGTGTATGATGCCGCCTCGTATCACCTAGACACGGGAGACGCCATCACGGAACGATTCCGCGTCTCCGAAGATGCCACTGACATTTGGTACAGCCTCACCGCCTGGTGCGACCCCAACGGCACCGAAGGCGACAAAGGAGCATACGAATTGGACATCACGTCCCAATCCAGCACCTTCCAAAACGGCATCTTCTACCACGAACTCTGCCCCAACGCCATCCACGACACAGGGACCCTCGAACCGGACCCGGGCTCCTGGGAAGTGTTTGGATCCAGCGCCGGTGGCACCGTGGACATGACGTTCATTCCTAGAACCGAGCACCGGTTTAGGGTAGAGTAAGCCCGCGCACCGGCGCCCTCGCCCGACTCCTTAGCCCTTGGTCCTCGCTGGCCCCACCCCGCCCCCTTCAAGTCCCCCTCTTGCTCTCGGCGGTTCGTGGACTGGACCGAGAAGCACCGCCCCCGCTCGCTTGCGGATGTTATCGGCAATGGTCCTAATGTTGCAAAGATGCGCAAGTGGGCTGACGAATGGATGAAGGGTGCTCCGAAGCAACGGGCCCTTGTCCTGGCGGGCCCTCCTGGCACCGGCAAGACGTCGGCGGCTCTTGCGTTGGGTTACGATATGGGTTGGGCCGTCATTGAGCTGAATGCTTCCGATGCGCGCAACGCAGACCGCATCAAGCGGGTGGCCACGGCGGGCGCCATGCATCAGACGTTCAATTCGGATGGGTCGTTCCATCGCACGGGTGAGGAAGGCGAAGGCGGCGGCCGGAAGCTGATTGTGTTGGATGAGGCGGACAATTTGTATGAGCGCTTGTCGGGCGAGAATGCGGCCGGCGGCGGCTCGGATTTGTCGGACCGTGGTGGTAAGACTCAGATTGTGCAAACCATTCGAGACACCAAGCAGCCAATCATTCTCATTGTCAACGACTTGTATGCGTTGCAGAAGGGCAGCGGGGCGAGCCTTCGCAGTCTCGCGGAGACGCTCAAGTGGGGCCGCATTAACGTGCGCAGTATTCCCAATGCGTTGGAGAAGATTTGTCGCATCGAAAATAAGCGCGTGGATCGTGCCGTCTTAGAGGCGATTGCGGCCAAGGCGGAAGGCGACATGCGTGCGGCGGTGCGTGATCTTGAATCCATTTGTGCCGGGCGCGACGAAGTGACTGTGGCTGCCTTGGAGTCGTTGGGTCAACGGGACCGCAGCGGCAACATGTTTGACCTCGTGAAGCTCGTGTTGAAGCAGGCTCCAATCAAGGACTTGCGGCGTGCGTCCATGGATATCGACGCGACGCCAGAAGACTATGTCTTGTGGATTGACGAGAATTTACCCAAGGAGTACGTGCACCCGGAGGATTTGGTGGCGGGCTATGAGATGCTCAGCCGTGCGGATGTGTTCTTGGGCCGCACACGCCGCAAGCAAAACTATCGCCTCTGGGCCTATGCTGGCGACTTGGCCATTCTTGGCGTAAGCGCCGTGCGCCAGAACCCGGGCCCTCGTGGGTTTGTACCGTTTGGTTTCCCTCAGTATTTGTCCAAGATGAGCCGCAGCAAGGGCACTCGCGCGGTCAAGAATAAGCTCGCAGACAGCCTTGCCACTGCGACCCATCAGAGCCGCCGCAAGGCGCGTCTGGGGCAAGTGGAGCCGTTTACGAAGATATTCAGTTTGGACCCTGAGTTCCAGGTGTATCAGAGTCTGTCCATGGAATTGGAGGACGATGAAATTGCCTTGCTCATCAAGGCCAAGGCCAAGGATAAGGCGGTGCTGAAGATTCGCGAACAAGTGACGGCGCTCGAAGCAGAGCACAAGGAAGCGGGCCGACCGTCTCCCCGTGCGCCGCCGCCCGGCATGGGTCTTGGTGCGTTTGCCGCAAAGGCGCCAGCCCCTGCTCCGGAAGCCAAACCCAAGGCTCCTGCCAAGTCTGACGCCCCAGAAACCCCTGAGGCAGCGCCCGAAAAAGCGGAGCCCGACGCGGAGAAGCCGAAGAAGAAGCCGGCACCCTCCGATGGCCAAATGAAGCTGTTCTAGGGCCGGATTCTAGACCTGACTCTAGGACCCGAGGCGCCAACCAAGCCACGCCATCAGGGGTCCGCCCAGCGCGTTGAGGCTGACGTTGGCAACGGCGAGGCGACCGTGGCCTTCACGCAGCAATTCTACGGTTTCGACGCTGTAGGTACTCAAGGTGGTAAACGCCCCGAGAAAGCCCACGGCCACCAACAGGCGCGGGGTGGTTTCCATGCCGTGATCCAGGAAGAGATAGCCGAGCAGGAAGGCGCCGACGAGGTTGACGAGCAGGGTGTGCCAGGGAAATTCCAGGCGCGGCATGGCGGTGGAGGCCCCGAACCGAGCCATGGCACCAAGGGCACCGCCGAGGGCCACCAGGAGAAGCGATCGCAGCACAAGGCACGATGCCTAGGCCCCCTGAATAAGGCCCCCGAATCTACTGGGCATCGGGGGGGCCACTTTCACTGCCCCTCCCCGACCTTTCATCATCTTGCCGCTCCAAGTCTGTTTCATGGGGTGGCTTGCAGATCTTCCTTCTGCACCGGTGCTCATGACGGGCGATGGACGAGGCCTGCGCGCCTTTCACCATGCCTTGTTGGCCGATGCCACCCACGTCACGCCCGATGCGGTCTTGGTGCTCGATGGGGCTCACTGCATCGACCCGCACCGCGTGGGCCATCACCACCTCATGCATGGATGCAGCGCAGACCACGGCGCCGAGCGGACCTTGATTCGTCGCGCTATGACGCCGTTTCAATGGGATGCGTGCCTCACGGAGGACCTAGAGCAACAACTGCACGCGGTGGAAGCGGGCGTGGTGGTGGCGGCGCCGTTTGATGCACAATTGTTGCGAGAAGAGATCACAGACTGGGAGCAAGAACAGTACCTTGATGCCCACATTGCCGCCACGCATCGCTTGGCCAGTGCCCATGCGGTTCCCATCATTTGGAGCCTCGATTTGGCGAGGTTTAGCCGACGGGCTCCGTTGCTTGCAACCCGTCTTGCTGAAGCGGTGCCCGAGCGCAGGCACGTGAAGGCAGAAGGGCGCGGCTGGAAGGTCACCAACCAAGACGGCGAGGTGTTGGTGCGGCCGCACACGGCGCAAAAGCGCCTCACGGACTACCTTCCCGCAGTGCCGGTCCCGGCGCACGCAAGACCCCCTGGTGTGCCGATTGTGGCCTCGGGCCCAAAGCGCCCCGTTCGTGCTTTCACTCGATAAAAATCGGGGCGTTTCTGGCTTTGCCCAGACATCCGTGGTGCTTTCCCCCGGCCTTTGCCCCACAAGCCAGTGTTTGGGCGGCGTTGGGGCGTTTGCTCGTTTCTACCCCCTCCCTACACCACGCCCTTCCAATGGGCCCGACATAGTCAATTCCATGGGCCAGAGCGTACCAACCCCCACCCGTGAAGTGGCAGACTTTGAGTCCCGCCTCTCTGCCTTCCGCCGAGAACTGCCTCGCGATTTGCGCGCCGCCTACGACGAGTTGCTGCAAGCCGCCTACCGAACCGCCGCCGCGCGAAACCGAGCTGGTGACATGGACCCCAGATCCAACATCCTCCTGTCCATGCTGCTGCACACCCAAGCCCAGAACCGAGCCCTCATGGAACGCATGGAACGCCTAGAGCAGCACGTAGGAGGTGACGCCCTTGGAATTCTTGCTGGATGCGTACCCCTCACGGGATGGCAAGCACATCCGAGTGTGGACCAGGCGCGGCTCACGGCCTGAAGCGGTCTCGGTGCCCTTTGAGGCGCCGTTTACAGTGGCCGCTCGCCAAGGCGACTTGAAGGCCGCCGCCGCGTGGCTAGGCAAGCACCGAGACGTTGTGCGCGTATGGCAAGGGCGCTCTCGGTTGGACTTGAACGGGCCGCTTCATGCGGTGCTGCGAGTGTTGACGCGGCGCTACCAAGACATGCATCGGGTGGCCACGGATTTGCGGCAAACGCTGGGGGTTGCGGCGTTTCATATCTTTGACGTGGATCACCCCGTAGAAAGTCGGTGGATGCGCCGGGAGGGGTTGTTTCCCTTCTGCCGTCTTCAGGAAGGAACGTTGCTGCCCCATGCCACGGAGGATCGGTACGGCTTGGGGTATGCATGGCCCGATGTGCGCACCATGCGGTTGCACGCAGAGGTGGCGGCAGACGGCGGCATTGCGTCCCTGCAAGTGGATGGCGACGAGTTGTACACGGGCATTCCAGGAACGGCTGCGGCGGAGCGCGATGCCCTCTTGGCCCTCCAGGCACGGTTGCAAGCCCACGACCCGGATGTGATTTTGACGCGCCATGGCCACACTCGAACGGTGCCGTTGGTGTTGGCTCGGATTCAAGCGGCTGGATTGCAGGCCCGGGTGCGCCTTGGCCGAGACCCGGACCCGCGCAGGCCTGCCCAACCGGAGCAGTCGTTCAGCACCTATGGCCAAATGGTCTACCGTGCCGCCTCATGGGACCTGAAGGGGCGGTTGCATATTGATCAAAAGTCCAAGTTTTTGCAAGACAGCGCCCCGCGCAACACCTTGCATGGGTTGGTCTATTTGTCGCGCATCAGCAACCGAGGCGCTCAGGCCGTGAGCACGCATTCGCCGGGGTATTGCATTCAACAAATCCATATCGATCGCGCCCAAGCGGCAGGGGTTGCGGTGCCGTGGAAGCGCAACCTCGTGGAGGGGTGGAAGTCGCTCTTGACGCTGGCGGCGGTGGATCGCGGCGGGCAGGTGCATGTGCCGATGCCGGGGGTATACGAGGATGTGTGGGAGTTGGATTTCAGTGCCTATTATCCGAGTTTGATCGTGGCGCGCAACCTCTCATCGGACACCCTCAATTGCGATTGCTGCCCCGACGCGGCGGTGGTGCCGGACCTTGGGGCACACTTTTGCCAAGCGCGACAGGGACACCAATCGGGCGCCTTGGAGCCGTTTGTTTTGCATCGGCGGTACGTGAAGGCATTGGAGCGGCGCGAGGACGTTGATTCGGATCGAATGGCGTGGGCCAAGGCAATCAAGTCTGAGTTGAAGGCCATCGGCGTGGTCTGTTTTGGGTATGCCCGGTACAAGCATGCGCGGTATGGTTGTGCGGAGGTGCATCAAGCCATCCAGGCGTGGGGTCGAGACGGCATGACCACGGCCCATGAAGTGGCAGAGCAAGCCGGCTGGCGCTTGGTGCATGGCTTGACGGACAGTTTGTTTTTGCACAAGCCGGGCGCCACGCGCATGGATGCAGATCGCTTAGCCCGCGCCATCACCAATGCGGTTGGCGTGCCGTTGGAGGTGGAGGACCATTATCGTTGGATTGTGTGCTTGCCTGCCAAGACCCATGGGCCCTTGGTGGGAGCGCCGAATCGATACTATGCATGCAACGACGCGGCAGAGGTCAAGCAGCGAGGCATTGCCACGCGGCGCCATGATTCGCCACCGTGGTTGAATCGTGCCATTGAGGATGCACTGTCGGTGCTGGCCAAGGCGCCGTCTGCGGAGGCGTTCCATGGGGCATTTTCCAAGGCCTGCACGGCCGCACGGGCGCATTTGGAGCCGTTGGAGGCGGGATTGGTGCCGGGTTCGGACTTGGCGGTGACCATTACGGTGACCCGTGACCCCGACCATTACCAGGCGAATACGCTCACGGCGGCGGCCCTGCGGACTCTGCGCAAGGCAGGCCATGATGTGCAACCGGGGCAGTGCGTTCAGTACGTGGTGCAGCGGGGCCAGCCGGGGGTTCCTGAGGCGCAGCGGGTGCATCCTTTGGGCCTAGAGGGGCGGGCACCGGCTGTGGATCGCGCTCATTATCGGCGGTTGTTGGAGCGGGCCCTTGAGGCGATGCAGGTGCCTCCGAATGCCACGGGATGGGGCTGAAGCCGCTGTCGCACCCGCAAAGTCGCCCCAATGGTTATATCCGGCTTCAGGTCCCGAGGGAATGCTCTCTGAGGCTATCCCATGGGTAACATTCGTCCTACGTACATCAAGCGCGTCGCCATCGATCTCGTCAAGCGGTACAACGACCGTTTCACCGACGACTTCGAACACAACAAGGGCATTGTGAACGAATTGACCGATGTGAAGACCAGCGTGTTCCGCAACCGTGTTGCTGGCTACGTGACCACCTACCGCAAGGGCTGGGAAGCCGCCACTGTGGAAGCCGAGGGCACTGACTCCGTGTCCACCGACGAGGCCCCCGCGGCCCCTGTCGAAGAAACCGCTGCTGCCTAGTCGGGCACGCCAGCCTCTTCTTCTGAGTGGCACCCGCGCCTCAGAGACCCAAAAACGGGTAGTCACTCATCCTTGATAACCCACCTGTGAGTGGGCCCGTCCATGGACCCCGTGGACCGAGCCGTCGCCGCCCTCGCGGACGGACGCATTGTACTGGTGTACGACGCGGACGGACGCGAAGAGGAGACCGACATGGTCGTGGCAGGACACGCCGTTACCCAAAACGTGGTACGGACCCTCCGCACTGACGCCGGCGGCCTGCTTTGCACCGCCATCGGCCCCGAAATGCACCGCACCCTCGGCTTGCCTTGGGCCTGTGACGTGCTCGCCGACGCCACCCACGCCCACCCAGGCCTAGACGGATTGCTGCCCCGGGGCGACATTCGCTACGACGACAGCAAACCCGCCTTCGGCCTTACCCTGAACCACCGCGACACCTTCACCGGCATCACCGACGAAGACCGCAGCACCACCATCCAAGCCCTCGCCAACGTGGCGAAGCGCATCACAGACCCATCCCCCGAGCACGCGCCCGACGCGCTCCAATCGGAATTCTCCACAGACTTCCGCAGCCCCGGCCACGTGCAACTGCTCAACGGCGCCGACCAAGGCCTCGGAGCGCGCCAAGGCCACACCGAACTCGGCCTGGAACTTGCCCGCTTGGCAGGACTGGCCCCCATCGCCACCGTCTGCGAAATGCTCGATCCCGACTCCGGCCGCGCCCTATCTCGCGCCGACGCTGAAGCCTACGCCGCCAAACACGATTTGGAATTCCTCACGGGCGACCAAATCATCCAAGCCTGGCAACGGCGCACCAACAACATCCCGGCGCCCGCCAAAGCCCTTGCCGCCTCCGCATGAGTGCCGCCGACACCGGCCACTTGCTTCTTGACCCAAGCCGTGCTGGGCGCTTTGTGCAGGGTACTCCCAAAGACCCACTTCGCCCCCATGTGCGCGTCATGACCACCGGCGTCTTCGACTTGCTGCACCCGGGGCACTTGCACATGCTTGAGGAAGCCAAGAAGCTTGGCGACGAACTGGTCGTGGTGATGGCACGAGACGAATCGGTGGTGCGCGAAAAGCACCGACCCATTACCCCCGAAGGCCACCGCCGGGACATGGTCCAGGCCCTCAAGCCGGTCGACATGGCCGTCCTTGGCCACCGAGGCGACTACTACCGCATCGTGGAAGAACTGCGCCCGGACATCTTCGCCCTGGGCTTTGACCAGAGCTACAGCGAAGAATCCGTTTCC
Organism: Thermoplasmatota archaeon; assembly: GCA_041623015.1. Classification (GTDB taxonomy): domain Archaea; phylum Thermoplasmatota; class E2; order JACPAO01; family JAHFTW01; genus JANQNI01. Next base: position 22,981 of record JBFJXT010000003.1, read on the forward strand.
GCAGAATTTGCCCGCCGAGGCATCCAATGCGACGTGGTGCGATTGCCCAAGTTTGTCGGCGACCTGGACGGCACCCGGAAAATCATCGAACGTGTCGCCGCCCGCGCCGCCGAAAAGAGCCTCTACACCCAAACCCCAGAAGGCCCGGATGAGGAAGAATCATGAGCCAAACCGATCCCGAAGCCAAGGAACTGTCCGAATTGCACGCCTCGTGGACCCAGCGCATCCGCACCACGCACAACCTTGCTCGGCCCCCGGTCTACGGCATCGTGGACACCACCTTTGCCGTGGTCCGCATGGGCCCCCGCGCCATTCACCAACTGCACAAACACGACGTGCCCGACGACCGCATCCAATACCTCACCGTCCCCGGATTCAAGGACCTCGGCGTAGGCGCTCGGCGCCTGTTTGAATCCGGCTGCGACATTGTGCTGTGCTGTGGCATGGCCGGCGCTGACGAAATCGACAAGCAATGCGCCCAAGATGCCAGCATCGGCATGCAAATGGCCCAACAAGCCACCGGCAAGCATGTGCTGGAAGTGATTGTCCACATGGACGAAGCCGAAGGCAATGCCCTGGTCGACGTAGTAGACAATCGGGTGCGCGAACACGCCACCAACGCCTACTGGCTCCTCGAATCTCCCCACGAATTGACCCGCCGATCCGGCACTGGCCAACGCCAAGGGTTTGAAGACGTGGGAAGCATCGAACTGTAGCCCTGCGGTGCCAAAATTAGGCAGCCGACGATTGCGGCGCACCCGTAGACGCCTCGGCAGGGCTACCCAGGACCTCTGCCGGCACATCGAAGGGCAAACGTACTCGGAACCGGGACCCTTTGCCGGGCCCCGCACTGGAGGCCTCCAGCACACCATCATGCGCCTCGGCGATGCCACGGGCTACCACCAAGGACAAGCCGTTGCCTTCGGTGCGCATCATGGCGCGTTCATGGGGCCGACTGAATGGCCGGAACACTTGATCCATGTGCTCAGGCGTCATGCCAATTCCCGTATCTTGAACCGTCAAATCCACGCCTTTGCGACGCGGCTGAATCGAGACAGTGACGCTACCGGCTGGCGTGTACTGAATGGCGTTTTCCACGAGCATCGAAAGCAAATCTGACACCCGCTCCGCATCCACCCATGCCTTGCATGGCACAGATTCGAGGTTGAGCGTGATGCCCTTCAGTGAAGCCACTTCCTCAAAGGACGCCAGGACTGTCTTGGCAATTTTTTGAAGATCCGTCACTCGTCGATTGAGATCCAGCCGAGACGTGCCTTTGCCCGCTGCCGCAGCCAGCAACAATTCATCGGACAGGTGCCGAAGCCTGGCCGCAGATCGCTGCGCCGAATCCAAGACACCCTTGTGGCGATCATCGAGCTGAGCATTTTGCAGCACGCGCAAGTTGAGCACCAAAGAAGTAAGGGGCGTGCGAAGTGCGTGTGCGGCGTTGTTCAGGAACGTTTGTCGCATCGCCTCGTCGTGCTCGTGACGTTCCTTCATGAGCGTAATTTTGGACGTGCGCGTCAGCACCAGGACGCTCAGAGCCAAGGTGGCAGAGCCAGAAGCGCCAAAGGCGTGCGCAATCCACCATGTAGCGTCCCAGGGCTTGGCAAACAGGAAGTAGATGCTTTGGAGCATCACGAACCAAATACCCAGCATCGCCAAGGATCGAGAGCTACCCGTGGCCAGGAATTTGTACACCATGAATAGCGCCACGGAGCTACCTGTCAATGCGATGATTTCTAGGGTGAGCCGCATGGAATTGATGTTGCTCGCTCCAGCATCCGCAGCCCACGATGCAATGGTTGGGCCGAAGGACCAGGACACGAAACCAAACGCCCCGACGATGACCATGGACAGGAGCGCCCAGCCCGACCGCTTGAGGTTTGGAACCTGCTTTCGAGAGGCTAGCGCCAGCAAGAACCCGGCAAAGGCGATGCGGGACAGGGGCCCGTAAACGAGCCACCGGAAATGCGGAGTGTGCCCCGTGTAGACGCCGTGCCAGATGTACACGGCGCCAAAGGTTGCCAATCCAAGCGCCAGCGAGAGGTCCGCAACGCGCCCCCGGTCAAGAAACACTTGCAGTGTCAGGAATCCTAAGCCTATGGAGACCAAGGACGCGGCTATGATGACAATTCGGTGAAAACCAACCAAGGGTGTTGCATAATCGCCAAATGTCGTTCCCACCAGCAGGCCTAGCAAGAGCAACGGCAGAACAGCCACTAGACCTAGGCGGGTTGAAAACGCCACTTAGCTAAAGTGCAGTCTTCTGCTATTTTACTCAATCACATCGACTGCTAGGTTTGGCGGCCCGCAGGCCTAAAACTCGCCACAAATTGGCATTCGAAATCCCCCATTCAGACCTCAGGCCCAATCAACAGCTTGATGACCTTTGTTTCGCCTGGAGGGCCAGCGAGGGGACCGGATGCTCGACGAATCGTCTATAGAGGCCATGATAGCGCGCCAACGCCAAGTCATGGACAACCACGAGGTAGCCCCCAGCGTGCGCACCGTGCAGACGGACGAATTCGAGGTGTACGAGCGCCAAACCCCCGCCGAAGAACCGGAAGCGCCCGCTACCCCAACCCACGCGCCTGTGGCAAGCGACGACGACGAGCAATTCGAGGTCTTCGAGCGCACGCCGGCCCCAGAGCCAGTGGCTGAGGCAGCCCCCACGCCAGACCCGATGCCGAGTCCGGCACCTGAAATGCCACCCGCACCGGTGCAACCCCCCGCGCCGGAAACTCCCGCTCCAATTCCTACGCCGGCGTCCGAGTCCACGCCCGCTCCCGCTGCTCCCGCACAGCCATTCTCACCCCAGCCGACCCGGCGCCCAGAAGTGTGGCCACCCCTTGGCGCTCGCACCCAACCCAGTACACCTCCCGCCGCACCTGCGGCAACCCC
>JBFJXT010000004.1:0-25518 GCA_041623015.1 Thermoplasmatota archaeon
ACCACCCGGATGCACAGGTGCTTGGCATGGACTTGGACAAACGACAAGTGCGCATTGCAAACCGCGCCCACCAGGCGCCCAACCTTACCTACCAACAAGGCGCCAGCCACGCCCTCGATCTTGCCACCCACAGTCAAGACTGGGTGCTTGCCACTGAAACCTTCCACCACTGGATCGACCCCAAAGGCGGCATCCAAGAAGTGTACCGGGCGCTCCGGCCAGGCGGCGAATTCTGGATCATCGAAGGCGCCGGGGACATGACGCGAGACGAATTGGAAGCGTGGACCGGCCGCCGCCCCTTCCCGGGCCTCACGTGGTGGGTGCGACAAGTGTTCAAAATCCATGGCTACACCACAGGTGCCCTAGAAGCCGATGTGGTCTCCGTCGCCCGCGCCTCTCCCTTTGCTGGCTGCGAGGTCATTCGAGAGGATGGCTGGTGGATTGTTAAAATGCGCAAGAAAACAGAACCAATCACGCTACCATTGGGGGAAAACAAGTTTCGATAGCGGCCATCCGGCACCATCCCCTGGAGGGCTTTCAATGACGACCGTACTCATCGAACACGACGTTGCCGACTTCAAAACCTGGAAGAAAAACTACGATCAAAACGCCCCCACGCGGCAGCGCTACGGCATCAAGAACGACCACGTGTACCAGGAAGCCAGCCGGCCCAACCACGTCTGTGTCACTTGCGAATTCACGGACCTTCAGAGCCTTGAGCGATTCATGGCAGACCCACACCTGAAGGAAGCCATGGAGAAGGGCGGCGTCCAAGGCAAGCCAGAGGTGCGCGTCCTCGAAACTCCAGAACTCCATATCGTCTGAACAATCGTTGGTCATTCACCTCCTCTGCCTCCTCATCCGGTCCTAGTCCAGGGCCTTCCCCATGGACAACAAAGGGGTGCCAAACAGGTCGGGTGGGCCTTCGGCACCATGCTTGAAGCCAAAGGATTCGTACAACGCAATGGAGCCATGCAAAAATGGCGTTGTGCTTAGCCACAAAACCGCAGCGCCCTTGCCTTGTGCATAGGCCTCCACCGCATCCAACAGCGCACGGCCAACGCCCATGCGTCTTGCTTCGGGGTGCACCGCCATGCCACGCACATAGATGCCCCGTTCGTCGCGCAACGCCGAAACCGCGCCAACCACGGATCCGTCGGCAGCAAGCGCCTTCCAAACGGGCCCCGCCGCCATGCGGCCTTTGATGCGCTCAGGGTCCAAGACTGTGGCATCGAAGCACCCCTCGGTATAGAGGGGCTTGAATGAGGAAAACGCTGCGAGCATCACCCCGTGTAGCGCCGAAGCATCCTCTGGTTTGGCCAAGAGTACCTGAACCACGGTTTTGCCACCGGGCGCCGCCGTATCAGATTCACGGCATGAGCCTCGCTGCTGCCACAAACCAACCGCCTATGCTATGGCTGGGTCCGTTTTTGCCGCCCCATGGCCAACACCAAAGCCCTCTCCGCCATCGGTCGATGGGGTGTCCTGCTTCCCGCCGCCTTGATTGCCGGAATCGGCGGCCTTGACAAATTCCTCCGCCCCGACTTTTGGCAAGATGAATTTGTAAGATGGGGCTACCCCGCGTGGATGAGCCCCGTTGCGGGTGTGCTCGAATTGGGCGGCGCCGTGGCGATGATTTTGCCGTGGACGCGTTTCTACGGCGCATCCCTTCTGGTGGGCGTCATGTTTTCGGCCTTCGTGACCCGGCTCGTCAGCGGCGAATTTGGCCCCTCCATTGTGCCCCTCATCGTCGTCATCCTCGCCGCAACCACAGCCTGGTGGTCCCGGCCCCAATGGTTTGACAACATGGTTCGCCGCAACTAACCAGCCAAAAAAGCGCCAACAATCAAGGCTTACCTAAGAAATACCTATAAATGAGCCCCTTGGGTGGAGTTTGTATGAAGTCCCTTGTCTTGGTATTGATTCTTATAGCCTTCGCTGGCTGTCTAGGTGATGATTCTGGCGCGTCCTCGAGTGGCGCTTCGAGCGGCGACACCACAGCATCGGGCCAAGATCCACTCACTTCGGAAACCACAACGCCCGATGGAACTGGATCCGAAGTGGAAGTGACAGCACGCCAGGTAGTAATGGAGGCCATTGACAAGACCGGAAACCTAGGCACTTGGATGTACCTGTGCGAAACACAGTACGTGGGCAGCTGCGATGCCGTGGACGTTGAATCCAAGGACTCCGATCTCTACGTTGAGAAGCCTGGCACCACACTCATGGCGGCCACACTCACCCTCGAATGGGACGCTCTAGGCCCTGCAACTGAACGCCTAGGCATTGGCCTCATGCGCATGGGTGACAACAGCACCCTCGTCCAAAACGTGGAGGGCGTGTCCCCCCTTGTCATCGACAAAGCCGGCATCGACCTCGATTTGGATGAAGAAAACCGAGTCCATATCTACGTCTACAACCCGGCTGGATTGATCAACCAAGACCCAGTCTCTGGCTATGTCACCGTGAGTCAGGAGTTCACGGTCACAGGATCGCTGACGTTCCTAGAGTAGCCAACCCGGCCTGGTTCAGGCCAAGTGAACTCATGTCTCCCTCGCATGGGGTGCATGGCACTGGGCAAAAATTGCCGGGCGCACGGATTTGGCCGCGTAAGCCAGCCTTCACAAACCACCACGCGGTTGCCTTGGTGTGCGCATTGCTCGAATCTACGAATCGGCCAGCGGCGGCCGAAGGATTCTCGTGGATCGCCTCTGGCCGCGAGGGGTGAGCAAGGAAGCCGCCAAGCTCGATGCATGGGCCAAGGAGCTTGCTCCGAGCAATGAATTGCGCAAGGCCTACCACGCCGGCATGGAATGGGACCAATTCGAGGCCCAATACCGCATGGAACTGGAAGATGCAGACTTGGCAGAGATTGAGGGCGAAGACGTGGTCTTGCTGACCGCCGCCAAACACAGTCCCAACCATGCCCATATTTTGATGGCGGTCGCCGAGGAACGCCAAGTCTAGTTGCACCCTCAGTGCCTAAGTTCGAGCTGGACCTGCGCTGTCTATGCGCGTCTTGACGGTCCTGCTCTTGGTTGGGGTGATGGTCTCCGGTTGTTTGTCTGATGGCGGCGATATGCCTCCTGCATCAGACCTACCTCCTGGCCAATCCACAATTCCCGTGGATGGTTCGGGGCCCCTCCGGTTCTTGATGATTGGAGATCAGGGCACCGGGGAAGCGGGTCAGTTTGCCGTTGCCAAGGCGATGGTTGCGGTGTGCGAAAAGCAGGGCTGCGACTTTGTCATGGCCAACGGCGACAACATCTACGAAGTGGGTGCCATCACCGCATTCGACCCCGCCTTTGATGACAAATTTGAGATTCCCTACGCGGACCTAGATGTGCCGTTTTTCCTTACCCACGGAAACCATGACAATGGGCTCACCGGCGAAGTGACCATCCTTGGCGACGCGCAAGTGCAGTACCATTACCGCGACGATCGAGCCAGCGACAAGTGGAACATGCCTGCCCGGTTCTACAGCCAACGATTTGGAGATGTGCTGGAAATCTTCAGCCTTGATACGGACACCATCGACGACGACGCTGCGTTCGTCAACACCACCCTCACATCCGGTGAGGTGCAACAGCGCTGGATCAAGGAAGCCATTGAATCGAGCAATGCCACCTGGAAAATCAGCTTCGGCCATTACAACTACATCAGTAACGGCGCTTACGGCGACGGCGAACCGAGCTTCAAGGCGGCCTTGGAAAATAGCGTCTGCGACCGCGTGCAATTTCACGTCCAAGGCCACGATCACGACTTGCAATGGCTCAAGCCGGTGGACTCCTGCGGCAGGACCGAGATCATCGTGAGTGGGGCCGCAGGCAAGATGCGTCCCGACAATGACCACGGGTTTGATGAGCACTTTAGCACCGGAGGCACCTATGGATTTGCCTGGGTGGAAATCCTCGGAGACACCTTCCGATTGCAATTCATCGACGACAAGCAAACGGTGCTGTTTGAGCAGAGCACCACCCTCTCCGAACTGGGCTGGTAACTGGTCCGGCTGTGCTAGTCGTTGAGGTAAGCCTTCAGTTGGTCCAACCGGTCGCCGTCGGTTTTCTCAAACTTACGCACGACTGCCTCGTCGCCTTCCACCCGCATCTGCACGTTGCTTGAGCCAGTGCCGCCTTTCTTGGCAACCAATGACATGGTGATGCCGTTCCACTCGGCTGAATACGAGCAGGCGCGGCGGTCATATTCGGTGACAGTCCAAACTCGGCTCTTCAAGAACTTGGATTCGCGCCATTGGAAGCCCTCGCCAAATTCGTCGCCCAAGGGGGTCACCCGCCATTTGGTGAACTCCTCTAGCAAGGTGACATCGTAGAGGAACTGGAACACCGATTTTGGCGGTGCACGCAGAAGGACTTGGCGCTTGAAGGACACAAGGGTCCTGTGACCGCGGCGAGGGATAAGGGTGGGGGTAGGCGCCGGTAGTGGGCGGTGCGCATCAGATGATGGAGGTGGCCACTAGCACCGAGAGTCCCGCCACCAAGACATCGAAGACAATGCAGAAGCCAACAGTGCTCGGGTGGATGTGGGTCTTGACTAGGCCCCATTGATGCAGCAAATCCCACAGCGGGTGCATGAGCCACGCCGCCACCAGTGCCCACGGGGACCAGAACGCGAGCATTGCCAGGGCCAAGATGGGAAGCCCTGCCAAGAATTCCGTGCGTGCGTGGGTGCCGCCGTGCATGAGTGCCATGCCAAGGTAGATGCCAACGGTAATCCACAGTAGGCCCGCCAGGAACGCCACCTGGAGCAAATCTGGCAGCAGCCACGTGATGGCGGCCACGACGACCGCGCCGATCAGTCCTTGCACCGGCGGCGAGGGCTTCATGAGCCTTCGAGCGCCCCTGGGTCCATAGCCTGACCGTTCCGGGCGCGTCCGTGATGCCGCAAAGGGCCGGTGCGGACTAAATGGAGAATCCATCCATTGCCTTTGTTGGCACTCTCGACGCTCACCCTGGGCATTCTTGCCGACGCAGTCACCACCGTGTTCTGCCTGTACGTGGCGTTTCGCGTCCATGAGGCGATTCGCGCCGGTGTTCCGTTGGAAAAGACGCTGTATTTCTGGTACGGCTTGTCTGGGTTCATGCTGCTAGATGGAGGCTATGCCATGGTGGTGCTGGCGGGGGAGCCCGAGCCGCCGGTGCCGGTCATGGTGCTGATGCTTCGGCGGTTCCTGTTTCTTGGAGGGACTGCCGCGCTGGTGTCAGCCTTGTTTGACATGGCAGGGCGCAGCCGTGCCATTCCCGTTTTGATGATTTACTACGCCGTGCTCATCACCTTCATCGAGGCGTTGACGCTGTACGAGAATCCGCAAACCCACGAACAACTGGTGTGGTCCATTCAGTTTGTCTACCAACGAGAAAGCCCCGCCTTGCTCAATTTCTTTCTGGGGCTTGCCATCTTCACACCTCTGTTTCTGGCGGCAAGTCTCGTGATGGGTCGGTACCGACACCAAGCAAGCGAAGGGCGCCGCTACCGATTGGCAGTGCTCAATCTGGGGGTCTTGGTCTTCTGCGTCGGAATCGTCATCGGCTTCTGGGACAACGACTGGTTCTGGTATGGCCTCTTTGAAAATCGCCTGGCATTCACCATCGCCGCTGGCATGTTGTTTGCCCTGCGGCCCCCTTGGATTGTGCGGCGGTACTGGAAAATTCGCAGGGTGAAGGGCATCGAGCAATGGCCGCACTAAGCGCAAGTGGAGGAAGGATTGGGTGAGAGACCTTGGCTATTCGGCCTTCAGTTTGGCGTCGGCGCCTTCGAGCATCGCTTTGATCGCCTTGCGCATCTGGCCCTTGGCAATGGGGTTCAGGAGCCAGCCCATTTTCATGCCGTACTCCATGACACAGGAGACGTGGGTCTTTCCGTCGGCCTCTGAAAAGTCGAAGGTTGCGACCATTTTCTTCATGGGTGCGCCCCAGAAATCAATGCCGGTAAATTGGAGTTGGGCGCCCTTCTTCCAGGCGGTTACTTCTTCCATGACACCGGCACCTTTGCCAAAGTCACAGGAGCGTTTGCCGCCAAGGCCTTGCTTCTTGTTCTCGCGTTTGCTGTCCACGATGCCCGGGCTAATATCCTTGACGTTGCCAATGTCTGCAAACACATCCCAGACCTTGTCTTTGGGGGCATCGAAGATGTGCTGGGTTTGGGCGATGGCCATGGCGTTGCAGCAACCATCTGAAGGCTTGAGAATGTCGATGGAAGCGTGACGTTCTCTGTTGACCCAATAATAGGCCAACAAGTGTGTGGCACACACCTTGGCCTGTGCGGCACCCTACATGGTGTGAACGCCTCTGCTCTAGTGCTCCGGTCCAATGTTCACCCATGCGAACCCACCCGATGGTGCTCGAACACCCCAACCGCGACCTCCTGCTGCGCATCATAGACGCCCAACCCGGCGCCCACTTTCGCAACCTTGCCACCGAATCCAAACTCGGCGTGGGAAACACCCGCCACCACCTCGACGTCCTCTTGTCAGCCGGCCTCATTACCCAACGACGAAACGGCCACCGGTTACACAACTTCATCGCCAAGGGATTCAACGAAAAGACCTGGAGAACCCAAGCCGCACTCTCTGACCCCAAAAGCAACCGACTGGCGAGGCTCGTTGACCTCCTGGGGACGCCTCGTCAACAAGATGTGGTCATGGGCGCCCAATCTAGGTGGTCCTGGAGCCGCAGCGTTACGCAAGATCGCTTGCGACGTCTCGTCAACATGGGCGTCCTAGAACGACTAGGGAGTGGCGGCCGATACCGCCTCGCTTGACCACGCAGGGTCACAAAAGGGTGGAAAGATAGGAAGAGGAAAGCCGAGTGGCTTATTCTTGGCCAGCGAGGGCCGCAAAGTGCTCAGAGACCGGCTTGCTGCCAGCCTTGGCCACCTTGACGTTCACCTGGACGATGTCCTGGGTGATCATGTTGCCGCGGATGCTCTTGCGCATGCGCTTGCCGGGGGCGTTGATGGGGTGGAAGCCAGTGCCCTCGGAGAGCAGAAGGCGGCGGCGGTCGCCACCGTCGAAGTCACGGCGCATGGGGAAACCGCTCTTGTCGGTGCCGCCGGTGATCTCGAGCTTGTAACCGGGCAAGTTGGCGTTGAGGCCGTCGATGGAGTCACCGATCTTCTTGCCGATGAGGTTCTGGGCGTGGTGGCCGGTAACCTCGAAGTTGTAGCTCTTGCCGTCTGCGGTGTCATTGATGACGAGTTTGAATGTAGCCATGGGAATCACTTCCAAACGCAGGGTATAGCGAGCGACCCGGAGGGCTCACAACACCATGGGGCTTCCTGCGCTTGTGGCGGCCGACGGCGCCGGGCTCTTAACCGTTTGTGGGCCGCCATGGGTGGGGCGAACCGAGGCTCAGGCGTTGCGGCGCGGTCCAAAAGGCAGCAGAACTTCCTTCCAAGTGGGCCGGGCGGCGCGTTCTTCGTGCTCAATGTAGCGGCGGCGAACGAGGTAGCTAAGGCCGTCGATGGAGACCACCACGAGCAGCAAGGCGAGCACGTAGGCCGTGATTTGGTCGTAGTTGCCAAAGCCACGGGCCACGTCAAACAAGACACCGAGGCCACCAGCACCCACGAAGCCGACGATGCTGGAGCTGCGCACGTTGTATTCGAACATGAACAGGGCTTGGGCGCGAAGGGCGTTGGCGGCTTCGGGGAGCACCACGTGCCAGGCTTGTTGATAGCGCGGGGCACCCATGGCGCGCACGGCGTCAAGGGCGTCTCGGGGGATGCCTTCGATACTTTCTGATTGGAGCTTGGTGAGGTATCCAATGGTGTAGAAGGTCAGGGCCACAACGCCAGCGAGCGGGCCGGGGCCGAGGGTAATCACTGCAAGCAGTGCCCAGATGAGAATGGGGACCACGCGAACAGACGTGGCTGCGAGGCGCGTCGGCACTGCAATCCACGGGGGAAAGACCGTGCGTGCAGCCACGAGCCCCATGGGAATACTCACGATGGTGCCGAACAAGGTGGCGAGGATTGCCATTTGCACGGTCTCGATCAGGGCGTCTACGATGAGGCCGCCTTGCTCAAAGTTGGGAGGCCAGAATTCTGTGGAAATAGCGGTGAGTGCGGTGCCGGCGCGGGCGATGCGGGCGGTGTCCATGTCGAGGCCGGTCCAGGCCCACACCATGGCCAACACCAGCACTCCCAGTAGGATCCAGCCATTGCGGTGGGTTGCGTGGCCGTCGTGGCTCATGCGTCAACCTCCACGAGGTAGCCTTGGTCCATGCGGTAGACGCGGTCGGCGATGCGGCGGGCTTGATCGAGTCGGTGCTCGACGAGCAAGACTGCGGTGCCTAGTTCTTCGCGCAGGGTGCGCACGGCACCAGCGACGGTGTCTGCGGTCTTTGGATCCAGTTCGCCCAGAAATTCATCTGCCAACAATAGGCGGGGGCGCTGGACGAGGGCGCGGGCCACGGCAACGCGTCGCTGTTGTCCACCAGAGAGGCGGTGGATTGGGGTGTGGGCTTTGTCGGTGAGTCCCACGGCGGCTAGGGAATCGTGAGCCCGTTCGACTACTTGCGCTGGGGCGCGGTGAAGCAAGGTGTCCAGGAATCGGGTTTCGTGGAGGCCACCGTGCACTACGTTGTCGAGGACACTGGTGTGGCGAACGAGGCCGAGGCGCTGGGGGATGTAGCCCACACTGCCGCGAGGGGGCTTAATCGGGGGGCGAGCACCGAGAACGCTGAGGGTGCCGCTGCGCACCGGCACGAGTCCAGCGACGGTCTTGATGAGGGTGCTCTTTCCGCCCCCGGATTCGCCGAGGATGGCAACGGATTCGCCTTGCTGCAGCTCCAGGTCAACGCCGCAGACCACGTTGGGTCCACCCCGGTAACCGGCACACAATGCCTGGAGTTGCAGCAATGGCTCCATTTACTTGCTCTCGGCGTATCCGGTGATTCCGGGCAGTTGCTGGATCAAGGCGCCGTAGCCGCCAAGGTGGGCTTCGGTGTCGACTTTGTGAATGGCGCCGGTGCCGAAGGTCTTCTTGAGAATGTCTTGGCCTTCGTCGCTGTCGTTGAGGGCAAGCAGCGCCGCTTGGAGGCTGGCGCGAAGGTCCGCGTCGAGGTCGGGGCTGACCATGAAGGGGTGTTCAGGTACGTCGCCGAATTCCAACACCATGCGGTATTGGTCAAGGGAGAGGCACCAATCTTTGGGGTCCTCTTCGCAGTAATCGGCGGGGGTGGTGTCGCGGATGAATGCCACGTCACCAACACCTTCACTGAGGCAGCGCAGGGCACCGTTGTAGCCTTCGTAGGCGCCGCCGATGATGGGCTCGTCGAAGAAGTCCTTGGCCATTTGCTGCACTTGGCTGATGTCGTCGGCGTAGGCGCTGGCGTCGATGAGGCCGGCGTTAACGAGGTAACTCATGGGCAGGAACATGCCGGCGGACTTGGTGGCGCCCGTGTGGCAGGAAGTGATGCCCTTGAAGTCGTCAATGGATTCGACGGGACTGTCGGCGAGGACCCAGGCGGCGGCGCGGTAGTAGGTGCGACCGTCGCTGCGTACTTCGCTGGCGATGGCTTCGAGTCCGTTTTGGTCCCATGCCAGCCAGGCGGCGGCGCCATCGACGCTGGCAACGTCCGCTTGTCCAAAGCGCACGGCTTCGAGGGCGGCGGTGCTGCTGGTGAAGAATTGAACAGACGTGGGGCGACCGGTTTCCTGCTCGATGAAGTCTGCCAAGCGGTCCAGGTCTTGGTGGGGGGCTGTGGCGGTGTCTTTGGCCACGAAGGCGATTCGGATACTCTCGTCGGCGGTGCAGCCAGAGAGGGCAGTCATCAACAGAAGCGCAACGGCAAGAAGGGCTCGCATATTTCGGGGCCTCGAAACTTTGCACAAAGGGGGTGGGTATGAAGCTTTCGAGTCCTCTAAACCTTGGGCGGTGCCTTAGGCGGCTACTCGGCGATTTGCTCTTTCACCTTGCGCGTGGTATCAAAGGGGCGTCCAATGCGCTCCTCCAAAAACGACCGCATCCAACTGTCCAAGGCATCGGGGATACTGTGCTCCATGTCGCAAGCGGCGTCGTGAGCTGCATCCTTGGTCATGCCGCAGATTTCCTGCAAAAACGCCTGCATGACGCGGTGCTTCTCCAATTGGCGCCGGCCCACAACGCGGCCAGAATCGGTGAGATTCACGCCCTTATACGGCTCATAGACCACCATGCCGGCTTTCTCCAATTTCTGGAGCATGTCCGTGACACTCGGCGGCGCCACACCCAATTGACGAGCCACTTCGCCCGTCCGCGCCACCTTTCCGGCTTCCTCCATCCGGTAAATGGTCTCTAGGTATTCCTCCATCTGCTCGGTGACGGCGGAGTCGGACACAAGGCGCGCGAGGCGGGGTCGCTTGAAGGGGGTTTCCTACCAGGCCACGTCCAGCACTTCCCGCTTCATGATCTCCCGTGCGGCGTGGGGCGGCTCACCGACGAATTGAAGGGCGCGCACGTCACGGGCAAACCGTTCGGTGCCGCCTTCTCGCATGAATCCGGTGCCGCCTTGGATGCGGATGCTGCGGCGGGTAAGGGGAATGGCTGCGTCGGCGGCAAATCCCTTGGCCCGCGCTGCCCACAGGACTGCATCGGATTGGGTCAGGTGCGCGGCGGCCTCCAGGACGAGTGCGCGAGCGGCGGCGAGGGTCATGTCCACGTCGGTGACGGCGTCGCTGACGGCTTGGAACATGGCGATTGGCTTGCCAAATTGTACGCGGGATTCGGCGAAGTTACTGGCGGCAACGTGGGCGCCTTGAACGGCTCCGACGATGCAGGCCGCAGCGCCCACTTGCAGCCACGGGCGGGCTTTGTTCAGGAGGTCGAGGGCGTTGCCGGAGGTTCCAACGAGGGCTTCAGCGGGCACATTCACGTCGGTAAGGTACACGGTGCGAATTCCACTGGCACGAAGACCAAGCAGGGATTCATTGTGGCCAATGATGAGCCCCTTGGCATCCTTAGGGACAGCAAACCACGTGGGGCCCGCGTCGGTGCGTGCAAGGACCAGAAAATGCGCCGCACCTTCCGCGCCCAAGCCCCACACTTTGACGCCGGTGATGCACCAGCCGCCATCGGGATCGGGGGTTGCGACGGTTCCCAGTCGAGACTTGTCGCCGCCGTGGGCTTCTTCTGTGGCCAAGGTGCAGACCCATTCCCCGGCGGCTGCTTTGGCAAGGAGTCCAGATTGATTGCCAGATTCTGCCAACAAGCGCAGCCCCATGCCGTTATGGCTAGCAAGAATGGCGGCGGTGTTTGGGCAGACTGCGGCGAGCGCTGACAGGGCAAGGGCGTAGGCCGTTGGGCCCGCGCCTGCTCCGCCTTCAGCTTCGTCAAGGCTCAATCCAGCCAGCCCAAGTTGGGCGGCGCCGGCCAGGGGCTCTGATGGAAATCGGTCGTGCCGATCAAGCTCCGATGCTGCTTCAAGGCCGATTTGATCGCGGGCAAATTCGGTTACGACCTGTTCAATCAGGGCCTCATCATCGGAACGGACAAACGGCATAGGTTCACCTTGACCTCGAACATATCAGCATTGGAGCACTTGATGCTTGCTCCTCGAACCTGGCGTTTGGCCCAGAATCTTCAAGTGGCCCCTGGGCCGATGGCCGTTGATGCGTGTGGTGTTGGTGGGCTTGCTGATGGCGGCCCTGGCGGGGTGCACTTCCTCGTCCGTGTTTGACCCGAGTCAGCAATTTCAGGCTGCAGACCAACGGTGGGCCGATCAAATGACCGTGGCCGCCGACGTGGATTACCGAGGCTCCGCCCTGGAAGGGCCGTCCGTGTGGCGTGTCTCAGCCGAGAGTCCTGATGGCTTCAACATGAAAGTCTACGGCCGGAGTGGCCTCCTTGACGGAAACCTTGGTTTTGGGAATGCAGAGTCCAATGTACGCGGCTTACACTGGGCATCGTTCCAACCCCAATACACAGGCGAAATACGAGTTGAGGTGGCATGCGGCGGCCCTTGCGGATACACTGTGGCAAGGGATCAAAACGGCACCTTGCCCACGGTGCCTGGCCTAGAGCATCGTTACCGGAGCGCCGATGCACGCTTTGCAGATTCCCTTGAGGACTCCTTTGGAAGCCATGATTTTGAGGTGCCTGAAGGCGTTGAAACGGTTCGAATGCGTGCCAGCGCCTACTCGCCGGAAGATTGGTTCCGGCTTGCCGTCACGGACAGCGACGGGGATTCGTATCGGTTCCTTCGGTTCCCTGCCGTCTCCATGAATGACCTCGATTTGGCCAATCTCGTAGACCCGGATGACGAGGGGGTCCCTGCGGGCACCTGGAATTTGTTGGTCACTTGCGACGGGGTCTGTGACTACAACTTCGGCTTCTACTGGTAAGATCGATTAGAGGAATTCCGCAATCGCTTCCACTTCAAAGGGAACGTCCAGAGGCAACTCGGCAACACCCACCGCCGAGCGAGCGTGAATGCCATGTTCGCCAAACGCTTGGGCAATCAAGTCGCTCGCCCCGTTGGTTACCACATGCACATCCGTGAATCCAGGTGCTGTGTTGACGAAGGCGGACATGCGAACCACGCGAATGTCATCGAGCGACTTGCCCGAGGCCTCCGCTGCGACCTTCAGGACTGCCACCACATTGAGGGCGCACAAGCGAGCGATGTCCTTGGCGGCGTCAATGTCGTGATCTGAGCCCACCTTGCCCGTCGCTTGCACTTTGCCAGCAACCGTGGGAATTTGCCCGGCGACGTACACCGTATTGCCACTGCGGGTCCAGGGCACGTAATTGGCGGCCGGCACGGGCGGGGCAGGGACGGTGTGGCCAAGGGCTTGCAAACGGGCTTCCACGTTGCTCATGGCGGGGGCGAGCGAGGGGGTGTTCATGACGGTGCTGTCGGCATCTTTTGGCCCGGCTCCTGGGACAGGGCGGCCGGATGCGCTTCGGCTGGCCAGTCACCACCTGGGACTCGGCCGGCGCTTAGATAGACGCGATTGAGCAGCAGCAAATGCAGATTGGTGAGAATCATACCAACAAAGGCCAGCGGGATGCCGGGGATGGCGCGGACGATGACGCGGGCCCATGTGCCAATGCCTCGGCTTGGTACGAATCGCTGAACCAGCACGAATAGCAGCAGATACATCAGCAGGCCGCCCACGAAGGCAAGTCCCTTGGGGCCGAAAATGGTGCTCCATCCAATAGCGGCGCCGGCCGTCCAGACGCCGAAGCCCGCTAGGGCCAGGAGCGCCACACCCAGCACCTTCATGGCAGGGTTGACCAAGAACGGCTTGGCGATTTTGCTTGAGCCGAGTTTCAACAGTTTTTCTCGGCGCTTCTTGGGCACTTGATCCACGTTCAAGAACGGCCAGTGGCCGGGGGCATGGCTTGAGTGGTTGCCCTGTCGAATCGCGACGTACCCTGATTTGGACAAGGCGTAGGATTCTACGTCATTGAACGCATCGAGGTCCGTTCGAATGGCGGCGATGCTGCGCTCATATGCATCACCTCGGGGAACGGTAGGAGTGTTGCTTCCCTTGAATGGCACCAGTGGCGGCGTCACGAATTGCTGAGTTCCAATGACTTGGTCTCCTGGGTGCTTGCCGTCTAACCGATCAATCAGTTGCTCTTCGCGCATCCGAGCCCCCCGGATGCTGCTGGATCGCAGAAGCACGCTCATGGTGTCTGCACTGGGGCTGTTGCGGTCTCCTGGCTTGCCGCTGGCGTCGCTGATCCAATAGACCGCGCATGCTCGATCTTTGAGCCCTTGCAGTCCTTGGTTGTCGTGGACGCCGCCGTCGACCAACTGCACCTTGATACCCGGGTACAAACCCAAGAGCCCGAGGGGGGCAAAGACGCCAGGGACCGCAGTGCTGGCTGCCACCGCGTACTTGAGGGGGAATTTCTGGTAGTCCATGCGCTTGGTTTTGGGTAGATCTGCGTAGGATTCTGCCCGCTCGAGCCGCATAGTCTTGTTGATTCGATTCACCACGGCATCAGGGACACTGGGTCGAGGGGGTTCGCCCATGCGGCTGCCTTCAAAGCGCCAGTTGTGGCCGGAGTTGAGGACGGTGGAATTGAGGAGCGTGATGGGAACTTTGGCGCGTCGCGTGGGATTGCCTTCATCCGGGTGAAAATCGGGGTCTCCCGGGGGTCGAATGAGAAAATCCTCCATTCGAACCGGGCTGTTGTCTCCTAGGCCTTGGTACAGGTATTTTTCGTACAAATGCGCCATGCGATTGCTGCGGGTGTATCCGGGGCTCAGCATTCGGAGGCTGGCCAGTGGATTGGAGAAGATGCGCATGCGAAGGTTTCGTCGAACCCCCTTTCGCAAGTCATGCCCAACCGACCACACGACCGCCTGGTAGTCCTCGCGCGTCACGTCCTCGTCTTGCTTGCGCTCCAATAATTTGCGAAGATGCAGAGCATAGAGGGCCGCCACAATGCTGCCGCCGCTCACCGCAGAGATGACCTCGACTTGGCGGAGGCGGCCGTCGTCTGCAAGTCCGGCCAAGACGCCCACGTGATAGAATGCGGCGCGGAACCCGCCCCCGGAAAGCGCCAAGCCGACCTTATTGGACATGGGAGTGAATTCAGGTCTCAGAAATTGAACCAATTGGCGGCTTGGGGCCGATGGGCTCTGCAAGGAATGGCCCAAAACTAGACAGAAAAGGTACAACGCCCAAGGTTCAAGCTCCGCCATTCATTCCAATCATGGTTGCCCTAGAGCAACCAGGTGACTAAATTGCGCAAAACCCTGATTCTCATTGGCATCCTCGTATGCCTCACCGTTACGGCAGCACCCCCTGCGAGCGCCGGACCAGTTTGTGACATGTTTGAAGACCCACCAAATGCCTGCGTCCTCGGAGATGCCGCTGTGGACTACGGAAAGTGCTTCCTCTCGGAGCGCCCCATCCTCCGCTGGGGCGACTGCCTATGAAATCTATCCAACTGGTGATCGCAGCCCTGCTGCTTCTTAGCACGATGGCGGCTCCTCCGGCCGCTGCCGACCATGTTCCCTGCGACTATGAACATGAGCTGGTAGCGAACGCCTGCAACACGTCCATGGTGGTCGTGCACAATGTGGAAGACTTTGCCTACTGCCTACTTACCGTGGGCATCATTTACTGGGGCGACTGCATCAATGACATCATCTGATCGAAGCTTCGCCATCAAGCGTTCACAAACCAAGAGCCGACGAGGTGACCCATGAACAAAACCATCCTGATTCTCAGCGTCATCTGCCTACTGGGCGCCGCGGCCATGGCAACTGCACCCACGGCGTCCGCATACGACGTATGCAGCGAAAAACCGGAAGCAAAGCCCGCCTGTGACATTCGCAATGACACGCGAGATCGAGCCTACTGCTTCGTCTACTGGCAACCCCCGGCCTACTGGACGCGCTGCATCTAACGTCTTTTTCTCAATCCATCCAAACCAAAACGGAGACTACCCCATGAAAGCAACAACCCTACTCGTAGCCAGCCTCGTTCTCTTCGGAGCCATCGCCGCCGCACCTGCGGCCAGTGCCACCCACGTTCACTGTGAGTCGCCCTTCGCAACGGTTCGCGGAGCCTGTACAGATGTGGATGAAAGCCTGCACTTGGTCGCGTGCCTCCTGAGCTACGCCCCTGGATTCTGGCTCTACCTTTGTCTCTAGCGCGGTAGCCACCGACTGAGCCTTTCCCGCCTTATTCAATTCAATTTCTGACCACGTGGCCGCTCGGCCCTTGGGTGCTAGCAAATGTCGCAAGCCACTTTCGCCGCACCACAACTAAAACATGCAGTTCTCAAGCACCAAATGGCGATGAAAAAGGTGCCTCGAACCCATCAATTTGACAGGGCCGCAACAAGAAATCGCGTCCAACTCGCCTCGCATTTGACCAAACCTCCTGGGCTTCGATGCAAAATCCCCTGCGCAGCCCTTTTCCCACTCCCCCGAGTCGCCGCCTTGTATGACGCGCATCGCGGTCCTCGTCAAGATGGCTCCCGACGTGAGCCAACTCAAGATCGATCCCGCCACCCAGGCCCCCAAAATGGAAGGCTTGCCGTGGAAGGTGAGTGACTTCGATAAGCACGCCATTGAGGCTGCGGTGAAGCTCAAGGAAGCCGGGCAAGCCGACACCATCGTCGCTTACACCTACAACCCCGGCCCCAACGGCCCCAATCTCATCAAGGAACCCCTCGCTATGGGCTGCGACGAAGCCGTCGTTGTCCTCGGCCCGCCCACGGACGGTCGCGGCACTGCCCTCGCGCTCTCGGAGGCGATCAAGGCAGACGGCGGCGCAGACCTGGTTTTCGCCGGCGAAGTCAGCATTGACCTCGGCGCCGGTGAAGTGGGCTCCCGCGTGGCAACCCTCCTCGGGATGCCCAGTCTCTACAACACCCAGAAAATTATTGGCGTCGAAGGTGGCAAGCTCAAGGCCGTCCGCGACGGCGACCCCTCCCAAATCGTGGAAGTGCCCCTCCCGGTGGCCGCGACCATGAACGACGAAATCAACCACCCGCGCCTCCCGGCCCTCATGCAAATCCTGCAAGCGGGCAAGAAGCCGATTCACCAGAAGACCATTGACGACCTTGGGCTCAACCCGGCTCAATTTGGTCGCCAAATGGTGATGGTGGGCAACAAGGCCCCCAAGCAAGACCGCAAGCGCATCATGCTAGAAGGCGACGACGCCACCGAACAATTGGTTGCTGCCCTCAAGAAGGAGGGTGCCCTATGAGCCCCAATGTCCTCGGCTGGTCCGACAACGACCAACTCTGCATGGAAGTGCGCAAGCAAGCCCAAGCCATGGGCACCCACTTCAAGGTGGACCGCAGCGACCTTCCAGACGCTGACCCCTCCACCATCGCTGCAGCCCTCGCCAAGGCGGTCCAAGAGCACAACATCGACGTGGTGCTGATTGGCGCCAGCAAGCTCGGAAAAGACGTGGCGCCCCGCCTCGCGGCCCACATGGACTGGCCCTACGCGGCTGAAGTACAGAGCATCGAATCCGGCGACGACGGCTTTACCGTCCAGCGCATGGTGCTCTCCGGCAACAGCATGGCTACCTACACGGTTGGCAAGAATGCCATTCTGACCGCCACCCTGGGCACCTTCGAAGCGACTGAAGATGTGGGTGGCACCGAAATCAAACTCCAAGGCGAAGGCAGCACCGTTGTCGTCACCGGCACCGAAGGCGAAGCCGACCACGACTTCGACCTCACCGGCGCCGATTACGTCGTGGGTGTTGGCCGCGGCTTCAAGGCCAAGGAAGATTTGGCCCTCGCAGATGCCCTTGCCAACAAGCTCCCTGGCGGCGCCGTGGGATGCAGCCGCCCCGTGGCTGCTGACTTGAAGTGGCTCGGTGAAGAGCACTGGATTGGCCTCAGTGGCCACGAAATCAAACCCAAGGTCTACTTCGCAGCGGGTGTCAGCGGACAAATCCAGCACGTTGCCGGGATCCGAGGCAGCAAGCTCATCGTTGCCATCAACACCAACAAGGACGCGCCGATTTTCCAAATCGCCGACTACGGCATCGTTGGAGACCTCTACAAGGTGCTCCCGAAGCTAACTGAGTTGGTGTAGGATTGTTCTAGGTGGCTGCGTTTCGGCTGCCTTGTCCCTTTCTCTTCTTCTCCTTCCCTTGAATCTTGCCCGACCTAGGCGCCAGTGGCAATCCAATACAGGATGAAGCCGAAGCCAATGGCGGTGTTCACCATGGTAATCACCCAGCCCCAGCGCAAGAACAAGGCGCGGCGGCGAGCCCCCTCGGAACTGAATTCCTCTCCCGTTTCTTGGGGCGCATGGGGCTCAAACTTGGAGAACGCCATAGCCCGGGCTCACAGGCAGGCAACATAACCATTGTTGCGCGGGCGCACCATAGCACCATATCCTTGCCCTTGCTCGCCGAGGATGTGCTCCGGTTTATCCTGGCAGACGCGGAACTTGAACTTGCTCCCGCCGATGTGGCAGGCCACCCGCAGGTGCGGGCCCACGCCAAACTCCAAGGTCGTCGCCCCGGAGAATTGCTCTTGGATCAAAACCAGCACCGCCAGGCCTGCAAATTGTTGCCTGAAGGCGACCGCCGAGGCCGCCCGGACATCACCCAGTACACCCTCCTGGCGCTCCTGGAGTCGCCCTTGTGCAAGGATGGCGACATGGAAGTGGCCGTGCATTGCCGTGATGGCACCTTGATTCGCATCCGCAACGACACTCGCTTGCCCAGGGGAGAACAACGGTTCCAAGGGCTTTTGGCAAAGGTGCTGCGCGATGGTGCCAGCCAAGACAAGGACCCGCTGCTTTGGAGCGAGGGTCGCATGGAGCCAAGCAAGGTGCTGGAGACCTTCGGCGTCGGCGCGGTCGTGCGCCTCGATGAGGGCGGCACGTTGATGGCGCCTCGCAATTTGATGGACAAAGCCACCGATGGAAACCTCACCCTTGTCTTGGGGGGTTTCCCGCACGGCGATTTTAGCGCAGGCTGGAAGGAAGCGGCTCCTGACACCGTCTCCATCTACAAGGAGGCCCTCAATGCTTGGGCTGTCGCCTCGGAATGCGTTGCAGGTTGCCGAATCTGAGGCAAATTCCTTCCTAGTTTAGCAAGGGACGACGCCGGCGCGGATTTTGCTGGCCATCAATCTGCCACGGGGCGTCAAATCCAATGCCTTCGTGCGGCCGTGAGGGGATACGACCACGAATTGCGCTAGGTAGTCATTGGCGCGTTCGCCGATGCGCAAGAGTCGTCCAATGGTGGGCGCGGACAATCCAATGGCGCCGACGAGCTCAGCGGCCAGCACCACGCGACCAGATTGGCTGCGCTTGGCCACTTCGCTGACAATGCGGTGGGCGCTCTTGATGACGCGGAGGTCCATGTCCTCGGGTTTCGCCCACCCGTTCTCTTCGTTTCGTTCAGAATATGCAACAATTGGATTGCTGAGGATTGTAATTTCCTCTTCTGTTGTTTTTTCAAGAATTTGACGCAAGGCAAGGACAATCAGTTGACGTTGGACGGGGCCCGGAACAGGGTTGCCTCCAAAGTCGGCTTCTGCGTTGATTCGCACATGAAGAGAACGCAACGCACAATCTGCGTCCTCAAACGATTCCTTGCGGTGGAGTTCGTAGAGGCCCATTTGCGAACGCAGACCCAGTTCCCTTCCTAAGGCTATCGCTGGCGGGTAACAATATGGTCAAACAAGTTGAGAGTCGCCGCTGGGCCCAACCTTTATCCAAGATACCTGAGTCGCGCGCATCGTCCATGGCGGCCCAGAACGTGACTCCGACGCGATCCGAGTTGATCAACGTCAAGCGGCGGATCCAGCTCAGCAAGTCGGGTTACAACCTTCTCAAGAAGAAGCGCGACGGCTTGATGTTCGAGATTTTCGCAATTCTCGACCAAGTGAAGAGCCTCCGCGCCGACCTCGTTCAGCGCTTCATCGCGGCCCAAGAAGCCATCGACACGGCCACCGCCGTCGAAGGTGCGCTCACGGTTCGCAGCGTGGCCAACACCGCTGGTAAGTCTCCCTCGGTTCACCTGAAGGAGAACAACATTATGGGCGTGCGTGTTCCCAAGATCGAGTCGGACCACAACCGACGCGAACTTCCAGAACGCGGCTACGGAATCGTAGGCACCTCCCCGTCCGTTGACGAAGCGGTGGAATCCTACGAAGCCCTCGTTGAGAAGATCATCGAGGCTGCCGAACTGGAAACCAGCATCAAGCGCTTGCTTGACGAAGTTGAGAAGACCAAGCGCCGTGTCAACGCCTTGGAATTCAAGGTGCTTCCTGAGCTTGAAGAGGTCAAGACGTTCATCGCCTTCCGCTTGGAAGAGATGGAGCGCGAGAGCCTGTTCACCATGAAGCGCATCAAGGCGAAGGCATAGTCCAGATTGGCTTTCGCTGCACTTTTTCTCATTCTTTCTTAGCGTAAGCTAGTCTGCGGTGGCCCGGCATGCCGACGCAGGGTATCCTACAGCTACGAGGGAGTCCTGCCTGCATTGGCCTCGGGGCCCATCGAACAACCTCCTCGCTGCCGCTAGGGAACCACTTGGGGGCTGGCGAGATTTGGCTTACTGTGCCTTTGCCCGCGTCTCTGCGTATTGCTCGCAGATCGTCAGGAAGTTGCGGAACATTTGGGCGCCCGCCGGGGTGTGCTCCACTTCGGGGTGGAATTGCATCCCAAACAAGGGGCGTTCCTTGTGGCGCATCACTTGAACGGGGCAGGTCTCGGACGAAGCAAGCACCTTCCACGAGTCGGGAACCACGTCCACTTCATCGTGGTGGCTGGCCCAGACTTGGGTGGGGCTTTCGATGCCGTCGAGGATCTCTCCGGCTTCTTGGATGTCCATCGCCACTGCGCCAAACTCAGGCGTCTTTCCAGGGGCCGCGCTGCCGCCAAAGTGTCGCGCCAAGAATTGGTGGCCGGCACAAATGCCGAGCATTGGGACGTCCAATTGCTCAATGTAGTCTGCACAGTTGCCAAGGGTGCCATCCACGCCGACGCGAGGGGCGCCGCCGGATAGAAGCAAGCCATCGAGGTTGGCTTCAATGAGTTCCTCAACAGGGGTGTCGTTGGGGACCATTTTCGTGTCGGCCTTCAAGTACCGAAGAACGCGCCATTCTCGGTGCGTCCATTGCCCGCCATTGTCGACAACCCAGACCTTCACAGGCGGCCCACCCCGGGTCCGTTCATAAGCAATTTCGGAGCCTCGGCGGCGTGCGATTTGTTGCAGCGATTGACGCACAAACCCTTGAACGCCGCCGTGCATCGCCCGGCGTGGACGCGTCCCGGCCCGCGTTGGTCTTGCCCAAGCAGAGTCACTTGTTTTTCATGCTCATTATGCTGGGCTTGTCCCTGCTGTTGTGGGTGGTGTTCAAGCCGTTCGTGATTTTCATTGTCACGGGCGTTTTTGTGGCCGTGTTGGCGTTGCCCATTGACAAGTTCTACGAGAAGCGGTTGCCCAATCGGATTTCGGCGTTTGCCACCATGTTCACGTTGTTCGTGTTGCTGGCAATGCCGATTGGTTTGCTTGGGTGGGCGCTTGCTACGGACGCCACGGAATTGGCAGGGGAGTTGCAGGAGGGCAAGGGCAACGTCTGGGTCGAGAATGGCTTGGCAAGTCCTGCGGTTCAGCAATTTCTCACCTTTGCTTACCCAGATCAAACCCCTGAGCAGCGCAATGCATCTGTCCAAGAGAATGTGGATATGGTCAAAGGCAGGGCGATTGAAGGGCTGAAGGATGTGGCCACGGATTTGGCCAAAGCTGTTCCTGGCTTCTTCATCGCTTTGACGGTGATTTTGTTCGTGGTCTACTATGTGCTCGTGGACGGGGAACGGCTCGTGGTCTACCTCGAGCGGGCTGCACCGATTCCTGCGGCGCAAGTGCACTTCTTGTTGCATGAAGCACGCAACGGCCTCAATGCGGTGTTTGCGGGTCAAATCCTCACAAGCCTGATTCAAGGTGCCCTTGGTGGCGTGGGCTTCCTGGTTGCGGGTGTGCCTGGCGCCGTGGTGTGGGCCAGTGTCATGGCGATCTTGAGCCTCTTGCCGGTCGTGGGTGCCTTCTTGGTCTGGGTCCCTGCGGCGCTCTTTTTGCTGGTGCGCGGCGATGTCTGGCAAGGCCTGTTCCTGATTGGCTGGGGCGCCATTATCGTGAGCCAAGTGGACAATTTCGTTCGACCCAAACTGATTGGAGACCGCGCCGCCATTCACCCCATCTTCGTGCTGATTGGCGTATTGGGTGGTGTGGCTGCCTTCGGCTTCATTGGCTTGTTCCTTGGCCCGCTCATTGTGGGCGTCGCCATCACGGTGCTCAAGGTCTGGGAGTCGGAATACCTGGATCCGGCGGTTGGCTCCGAGGATTCTACGCGGCATCAATATGATGAGCAACGCATGGCGGGAGCCGAAGCGCGGCGCAAAACCCGCTGGCTCCAGCGCAAGCCGGCGGCTGCCACTAAGTCGGCTGGTGCCAAATCCGTTCAATCGGCCTCGGCGCCGGAGCCCAAAACGCCCAAGGACTCGGAACACCAAGAATGAAAGAGCCATTGTCTGCTCGCATTGAAGGCCGCATCTGGCTTGCCGGTGTGGCACTGCTAATGCTTTTGGCCCTGGAGTTTGTTCTGATCCTGATTCTTTGGCCAGGCCAAGTGCAGGGGCTCTTGTGGGGCTTGCTTGCAGAAGTTGTCACGGGCCGAGAAGGAGGCATTCCGGTGGGGATTGCGGCGGGCGCGCCTCGGATTCTTGTGTGGCAAATCAGCTTCACCCAAGACCTTGGAGGCGCCTTGTTTGCATTCCCCCTGTTTTTGCTGTTGCTTCATCGCTACCACGACCGAGACAATTGGTTCATGCGACGGGTGCGGCGCATCGAGGAAGCCGCGGACCGACACCAAGCCTACGTACACCGCTGGGGGCCTCTGGGACTTGGATTATTCATGCTGATGCCGTTTCTCGTGAATGGCCCCCTGGTAGCGCTCATTGTTGGGCGCCTTGCGGGGATGCGGACCCGGGATGTGTTGCCGCCGGTGATAATAGTGACCATCATCGTCGCGGGGGCCTGGACGTATTTCTTTGACCGGATGAATCGCCTCGCCACGGCGGTGGACCCTCGCTTGGGCTGGGGTATTGCGCTCGTGGCAGTGGTTGTGGTGCTTGGGCTTGGCACCGTGGATGTGATTCGGGATCACCGTCAAGATCGCCTCGAACAAGCGGAAAGGCAACGCGTCGAATCCGAGCCGCCGCAAGAATAACCGAATTGGTAGCGGGGTAAGGTGGGGTAACGTGGGAGTGCCTCGGTCCAAGACCCCCGAAATGGACCGAGGCGATTGAGCATAATTCAGATACTGCCGCCAGGGGGTGGGCAGCGCTTGTGGAAGCGTGTGAATTGGATTGAGGAAGGAGAGAGGGAGAGGGAAGAGAATGAATGTGGCGAGGCCGTTGCTTAGAAACCGCCAAACAGCTTGCTGATCATGCGCTCGAAGAAGTTCTTGTGCTCGCCGACTTTGCCCTTGACGTCATCGACGGCTTGGGTAGGATCATCAGCGTTGACATTGAGGCAGTCACTGGTGGGAAGGTCCGAAGCGGATGGCAATCCAACGGGAAGCAGTCCGGTAGCACTGGAAGCAGCGCCGGTGGCGAGTCCCGTCACTTGGGATGCCTGAGCGGGAAGAGCTCCGGTGGCGGTGTTCGAGATGGCGCTGGGGTCGAGGTCGTAGCAAGCGCCAACGGAGCGGCCTTCCGCATTGGCCGACAAGGACGCACCGGGCGCGTCGGCACCTGCGGAAATTCCTGGCAACGCCGGTAGATCCGGGGTGGGCAGGGCAAGTTGGGCGTTTGCGGTCGATGCGACCATTAGGCATAGGGTTAGGGCCGCAGCGATGCGGGTCAGGTTTTGGTAGGGCTTGGTGGGGTCCATGCGTGTCACCAAACTAGCCTGGTCCCCGTGACTATATGACTCGCCGCGACACCGCAGGAATCTGTCTCGACGCCAATGGAATTCGTCTGGATACCAAGGGAATATGGCGCCCATTCGCCCCAGGCCATCCACCAATTTGGTCCCCGTTTGGACCGGTATGCAGGAAATTGAAGTGCCCTGGGAGAAGACCCCCGAATGCTCCCAGGGCCGCGCCTTCTTCGGCGCGAGCGACACCCCTAGCTCGGACTTTGGGGATATTTGACCGGAGCCGGAAAGCATCAAATAGACCAAATTTGGCCTCAAGGAGAAAGGGCTCCGTGGCACCTTTTCGGCCCTGCGGGCCCCAATTGAGACGCGATTCTCCTGGCTGCCACGCGCTAGGCTCATACGGGAGGGGTGACTCCCGCGATTCGTGAAACTCCTCCTTCTCCACTCCGACCACATCGAGTACGAGGCAACCAAGAAGGCGCTCAAGACGGCCCCGGACCTCACCGACGAGGAGAAAACCGGCCGCCTAGAGGACGCCCTGTGTGCCTTCATCACGGTGGAATCAGTGGACGAAGAGGACCTTGCCTCGGCCGTGCGCAAGGCCGCCAAGGAAATCCGCTCCGTTGCGAGCCAAGTGAAAGCCGAGCGCATCATGCTCTACCCCTACGCGCACTTGTCCGAAGACCTCGCTAAGCCCAGTGTGGGTGTCAAGGCGCTTCCCATGCTGCAAGAGGACCTCGAAGGTGATTTCGAAGTCAAGCGCAGCCCCTTCGGTTGGTACAAGGGCTTCGAGATCAAAGTCAAGGGGCACCCGCTTGCTGAATTGAGCCGCCACGTGGTGCCCGGCGGAGAGGACGAAGAGGCCGAGGCAACCGAAGGCGAAGATGGCTCCGAAACGGAGGCGCTCAAGGCCGAAAAGAACCTGCGCTCCTCCTGGTACATCCTGACACCCGAAGGCGAACTCGTCGAAGCGGACAAATTCAACTACAAGGGCCAACCCGAGCTGAAAAAATTCTACGAATACGAAGCCAAGGGCAGCCGCACCGGTGGCCGAGAGCCCGCCCACATTGACCTCATGAAGAGCCTCGAATTGGTGGACTACGAACCGGGCAGTGACACGGGTAACATGCGCTGGTTCCCCAAGGGGAACCTCATGAAGCGCCTCTTGGAGACCAAAATCAATCAAGTGTCCCAAGCCAGTGGCGCCATGCAAATCGAGACGCCGATCATGTACGACGTGAACCACCCGGCGCTCAACAAGTACCTGCAAAAGTTCCCCGCAAGGCAGTACCGCGTCAAGTCCGACGACAAGGAACTGTTCCTGCGCTTTGCGGCTTGCTTTGGCATGTACCTCACCATGGGCCGCAGCACCTTGTCCTACCGGCACTTGCCTGCGCGCATCTACGAACTGACCCACTACAGTTTCCGCCGAGAACAAAGCGGCGAAACCAGCGGCATCAAGCGATTGCGCTGCTTTACCATGCCCGACATGCACACCTTGGTGGCGGACCTGCCCCAAGCCCGTGAAGAGTTTGGCAGCCAATTTGCCACGAGCAAGAAATGGATGGAAGGCCTCGAAGTGCCATTCCAAACCGCCGTTCGCTTCGTGCGCGGCTTCTACGAGCAAAACAAGGAGTTCGCCCAGAGCCTCGCACAGACCGTTGGCCAACCAATCCTCGTGGAGATGTGGGAAGACCAGTCCTTCTACTTCGTCTGCAAATTCGAATTCAACGTCAACGACACCAGCGGCAAGGCGTTCGCCCTGTCTACGGTGCAAATTGACACCCAGAACCCCCAGCATTTCGACATCACCTATGCTGGAGAAGATGGCGCCGAGCACACCCCGCTCTTGCTGCACACCAGTGTCAGTGGCGCCATCGACCGCAACGTGGCGGCGATCCTCGAATCGGAAGCGATGAAGCGCGACCGGGGCGAAAAACCGGCTCTGCCCTTCTGGCTCAGCCCCACCCACGTTCGATTCCTGCCCGTGAGTGACGAGTTCCAAGAGGAAGCACTGGAGCTGGCCGCCGCTGTCAACGACCAAGGTGGCCGCGCCGACGTGGACGACACCAGCAACGGCATCGGCAAGAAAATCCGTGGTGCCGAGAAGGAATGGATTCCAATCATCGTCGTCGTGGGCGAAAAGGAAGCAGAAACCGGCATCTTTGACTTGCGACTGCGCAAAGCGGA
>JBFJXT010000005.1:0-23509 GCA_041623015.1 Thermoplasmatota archaeon
GGGCGGCCCCGATGGTGGCGATGCAAAGGCAGATCGACGCACCCAGATGCTCGATTGGCTCCTGGGGCGTCGCGTTCAAGAGCTTGGATCAGGGGATGTCACGCACATCCCGCCCATTGACCCAAAGCGCTGGGAAGAACTGGAATTCTATCCCGTTGATGCTCCGTTTGCGTTCGTTCGGATTCTTCGAGACAAGCACACGGGCGAGATGCTGTACGAAGCAATTGAGCCCACGATTCGACCCCAAGATCGAGAAATTCTTGACTTCGTGGAAGAAGCACTTGTGCGGGGCCTCAATGAAGATCCCGGAGAGTTGGACGCTGCTGCCCGGGACGATTACTTGTCTCGCGCCGTTCGGCAAATCCTGGAAGATTATCGCATTCGTATCGATGCGGTGACCCAGCGCCGCTTGGAGTATTACGTGCGCCGTGATTTCCTCGGCATGGGCCCGATTCATGTGCTCATGCAGGATTCCAACATCGAGGATATTTCCTGCGATGGGCCCCACGAATCCCTGTTTGTGTTCCACCGCGAACACGAAACGGTGAGCACCAATATCAAATTCAGAGACGACGCCGATCTAGACGGCTTCGTCATTCGCATGGCCCAGCGCTCTGGCAAGGCCATCAGCATCAGCGATCCCATCCTGGATGCGGCGCTTCCAGACGGGAGCCGTTTGCAAGCCACCCTTGGGCATGAGGTGACTGAGAATGGCAGCACCTTCACCATTCGTCGCTTCAAGCCGGACCCCTTCACACCCATTGACTTGGTGCGCTTTGGTAGCATGTCCGTGGACTTGCTGGCCTGGTTCTGGATGATTGTCCAGTATGGCTACAGTCTCATTTTCAGTGGCGGCACCGCCAGTGGCAAAACCACGGCGCTCAACGCCATTTGCCAATTCATTCCGCACACCGCCAAGTTGGTGAGCATCGAAGACACCCGTGAAGTGAACTTGCCCCACAAGAACTGGATCAAGTCCGTGACGCGCAGCGGCAGCACCGGAGAAGGCGCTGGCGAAATTGGCATGTTTGAGTTGCTCAAGGCGGCTCTGCGTCAACGCCCTGAATACATTCTCGTGGGTGAAGTGCGTGGCGTGGAAGCTACCGTGGCATTCCAAGCCATGGCCACCGGGCACACGGTGTACTCCACCATGCACGCCGATTCGGCACGCAGCGTGGTCTACCGCCTTGAAAACGACCCCATCAACATTCCTCGCCTCGTGTTGCAGGCACTCGATGTGATTGCCATTCAAGCACAGGTACGTGTGGGCGGCAAACGGGCCCGGCGGGTTCGAGAAGTGGTCGAATTGGTCGGCATGGACCCATCCACCCGAGAATTGCTGACCAACACCGTGTTCTTGTGGGATTCCGGCACCGACGAATTCCGGTACTCTGGGCGAAGTTACCTCCTGGAGCGCATCGCCGAGGATCGCAATTGGACGCAGGAGCAAATGCTTGAGGAGTTCGAGCAACGCAAGAAGGTGATTCGCCTCATGGATCGCTCCAAGGTGGATACGGTTGAGCAATTGACCGATCTTGTCCGGGCGTACACTCGGGATGCCGCTGGCGTGGTGGAATCGTTGGAGGATGCCCAGCGTGACACCTGACGCTGTGGCGGCCACAGCAGACACGACGCCCATCAGCGCGGCTCCCCAAGATGTGCACCATGCGCGCCCCACGGTGTTTGTTCAATTTGCACTGCGCCTCTATGGTCCTGTGGCTCGTCGGCGCATTGATCGCCATCCTGGCTTAGGCACCAAACTTGCCAAGGCGGCCGACCCAATTGTGCCGATTGCATACTTGGCCAGCGTCTACTTGCGTGTCACCCTCGCCGCCCTCGTTGGGGTGCTGATTTTCCTCATCGTCTTGCTTGCCACGGGTGGACAAGCCTCGGCGCGTTCCATGGTGGGAGCACTTCTTGCTGCCCCCATCTTTGGCATGATGACGTATAGCTACTACTTGCTCAAACCGGACTTGGAAGCTGCAAGCCGGCGCCGGGATCTGGAGAGCCACCTTCCGTACGCACTCAATTTCCTCGCCGCACTGGCTTCGGCTGGTGTGGTGCCCGATGAGTTGTTTGGCGCCCTTGGCAAGCAGCCGGTTTATGGCCAAGTAGCCCGGGAATCTTCCATGATTCACCGGGACACCAAGCTGTTTTCCAAGGACATGGTGCGCGCCATGGCGGATGCGGCCAAGCGCAGCCCGAGCAAGCAGTTTGAAGAATTTTTGACCGGGGCCGTCAGCACAGTCACCAGTGGTGGCGACCTGAAGACCTACTTTCTGGCCAAGGCCGAGCATTTCACGGCTGAAAACCACCGCAAACAGAAGGCCTTCCTCGAATCCATGGGGGTCATGGCAGAAAGTTACGTGGTTGTCGCCGCCGCCGCACCCCTGTTTCTCATCGTGATTTTGAGTGTCATGATGCTATTGGCCTCCGGCGATTCTGACCCGGCCTTCTTCCTGAATATCATCATCCTCGGCGCCCTCCCAGTCATCCATGGCGCCTTCATCTACATCCTGCGCAACATGAGGGCGGACTAATGGCGGGCGATGACTTTGACATGCGGCCGCTCTGGATGATTGCCAGCGCCGCCATGCTTGCCGGCATGGCCGCCAGTCTTCTCCACGGCAGTGGCCGAAGCTTTGGTCAGTTGCTCATTCTGCTTCTGGCGTTGGCCATGGCAACATACGTCGGTCGGCGCACCTTCCGACTTGACGATCACGGCGCACTAGGCGGGGCAGGCTATGACGAAGACATAGCAGCACCACCCACGGTGAAGATTCTCCACGGAGTCATCACCGCCCTCTACAACGTGGGCCTCATGGTCGTCGTCTATGCGTTCATGGTGCGCATCACGCTCATTGACGCCACCTTCGACCCCGCCTTGGTCCAAGCATTCCCGTTCTTCTTGGGCTTGTTTGTCCTACTGCTTGCGTTCGCCGTGGGGCTGTCCGTTCGCGCCCACGGGGGCGTGTTGGAAAGTTGGTACACCCGTGTCCATGGTTGGGCGCTCGCGGTCACCGCTGCCTTGGTTGGCCTGGGTGGCTTGGTGCTGGTTTTTGACCCTGTCATCACCGTTGGCTCAAGCGTCCTTCTGGTAGAGACCGACTTGCCGGTGCTGGTCACCATTGGGCTGCTTGGCATCGCCACCCAGATGTTCCTGGCGGCCCGACTTCCCACCACGTTGGAGCTCGTCAACAACGCCCTTCATGCCATCCGGCGACAACGCAAGGGCTCCAAACAAGAAGTTGCAACTTCGACGCCGCCCATTGTTTACATGGCCGGCATCGCCCTTGGTGTTGCCATACTTGCGTCGTTCATGGCGAGCCAATTCAAGCTCCTGGATCGCTTCGGTGGTTTTGGCGACGACCGTGCAGTCTACCTCATTGCGGTCGTGCCCTTGGCGCTGGCGCTGTTTTTCCTCACCAGTGCAGTGGGCATTTGGCGCGAAGGTCGCCGCGGCCTATACACCAAGAAAATCACCACAAAGCTGCGCAATGACATCCTGGTCTACGGGTTCAGCAGCGTGGCTGGCATTTTCTTCATGATTTTGCTCACCTCCCACTTGTCTGGGAATTTGGACAGCCTCGGTCCCTTCAGCCAAGGCCGAGACGTTGCCAAGGACCTCACGGCGCTGACCATTTTGTCCACCACCGGCCCCATCGGCATCTACCTTCACAAGCAAATTCAGCGCGTGGATGCCATTGAGGTTCGCATGCCCGACTTCCTGAACGACCTTGCAGAGAGTCGCCGTGCCGGCCTCACCTTGGCCAACGCCTTGCAAGCGGCAAGCCGGACCGATTACGGAGCATTGAGCCCAGAAATTCGCAAGATGGCCACCCAAGTGTCCTGGGGTGTCCCGTTCAATGACGCCTTGGCGCAGTTCTCAGAGCGCGTCAAGACCAACCTCGTGCGCCGCAGCGTCCAGCTCATCATCGAAGCCAGCCGAACTGGCGGCAGCATCACGCAGATTCTGAAAGCAAGCGCCCGCGATGCGCATGAGTTGAAGAGTCTCGAAGCGGATCGGCGGGTCACCATGATGACATTCTTGATTGTCATTTACGTGGTGTTCTTCGTGTTCATTGTGGTGTTGGCAAGCCTCGAGGTGCAGTTCATTCCTCAGGTCTTGGCGGCCAGTGAAGCCACCGCCAGCACCCAAATTGGCCTCGGAGTAGCGGCCCCCATTGATGCAGAGGCAATCAATTTCATTTACTTCAACGCCGCCATGGTGCAAGCGCTTGGCAACGGTCTCGTCGGCGGCGTGCTTGCAGAAGGTCGGGTCACGGCGGGCTTCCGCCACGTGGCGTTCATGACGTTCTGCTCGTGGGTTGCCTTCCGCTTCTTGCTTGCTGGCATGTAGGCCGCTGCCTCGGCCCGGCACCTTGTCCTATGCGAGCGATTGGCTGCAAAATTGCCTGCGGGCACAACCTCGGCAGCGACCAACGTGTTCGTGGTCTCGGTCTGCCTTCCCCTCGTCCTTGGCTTGCGCCATGCGTGCAAGGATGGCTCGAAGCGATGCGCGGCTGCGGTCGTCCCAGGTGACCTTGAACACGCCTTCCGGGTACGTGAGCAATCCGTACCCCGCCAATGGGGCGCCGTCTGCCTCCAACAATCGGAGGTAGCACGCCACCTGCAATTGGTGGCTCTCGAATGGCTTCTGCGGGGTCCGACCAGTTTTGACCTCCACCGGGACGAAACCCTCCTCGGTTTTCACCACGTAATCTGGCTTCCCGGTAAGGCCCCACTCAGAGTCGTGTAGGGGGGCACCGCCTAGCCAACTTTCCTCTTGTAAATCGCCCTTGACAAAGCCATGCTCGTCTCGCATGCGATCGGCGTCGCGACCGGCAAACAAGGCGATGGCCAGAAGCGCAGCAGAGAGGCTGGTCAGCAGTAACGCGGTGAGGAGGAAGGCCCAGTGCAATGGGTGAGCGCGCAGAAATACCAATTCAAGCGCAAGAAACGACACGCTGCTTGCGGCCATCAGGACGCGGAAACTCCAGCGCAATCCGTCGTGGTATTCCCGGTGCCTTTGCTCGACCACTTGTTGCGCCTCTTGCAAGTGCCGGTGCTCGTCCACGCCGCGTTCGCTGGCGCCATCGTGGCTGTCTTGGCCTTGCTTGGCGAGCCACCAATTTTGCGGGCAATAGGCGAACTGCTCCACTTCGCCGGCTGAGGGCACACATCGGCGATTGCCGGAGGCACACATAGACTTGGTTCATGGTCGATTTATCGGACCTGCAACAAAAAAATAGGACACTCCTCAGGAGACACCACAATAAAAATTACAATAAATGCATAGATTTATGCAGCGAGATTCACCCTGTTTCATGGGGCAGCCTTCCTGAGTAAGCTTATATATGCAGCAAACGGAGTCAGGGGAGCCCTGTAACCAGGGAGGAACTACCATGAAGGCCAACCAATCGTTCAAGACCAGCGACGATGCCGTATCCCCCGTGATCGGCGTTATCCTGATGGTCGCCATCACTGTCGTGCTGGCTGCTGTCGTATTCGTACTCGTAAGTGACCTCGGCTCCGGTGGCGAGTCTGCACCGCAGATCAGCTTCACCAAGAGCACCGGGCCCAGCAGCTCCACGGACCTGACCGTGACCAAGGTCACCAACGGCCCGGTCGCCTGGAGTGAACTCACCGTGACCTGCGCAGGTGGCAGTGCCTCCATCGGATCTGGAGGCGGCAACGTGGGTGCCGGCGACGTCATCAACTGTGACTCCGCCTCCACGAAGGTCACCATCGTGCACAACCCCACCGACACCCTGCTCTACTCGCAGGCTATCTAAGGCGGTTCGCTGAACTCCTTTTCCCTTCCCTCCTTTTTTGAACCGACCTCTCGTGGCGCCAATGTGGCTGACGCGAACGGGAGCTGGACCCTTCCCGAAGTAAGCTTCGTATTCTTTGGGGCCCTGCTTTTGCTCTGGCAGCCCACGTTCTTCATGAACGACGAACTGGCACAAGCGGTGGGATTGCACACGCTTGGCCAAGGGCGCTTGGCCACAAGCAGCATTCCCCTTTCGTACCTGGGGTACATGGACAGCCTGTTTGGACAATATTCTCTGCGCGACATCCTGTTCATGGATACGGTCCTGGCGGGGTCCTGGATGGAGAACATCCTGGCGCTCCCCATACGGGTCGTGCTGCAAGGCATGGCGTCCCTGGTGGGACTTGGCGGGGCGCTTGGCGTAGTGGCGGGCGTGGGCGTGGGGGCTGCGTCATGGATCGTGGCCCGCCGGCGCCTGGCCGCTCGAACGGCTGCTGGAATCGCCTTGGGTGTCGGCGCACTGCTGATGGCCGGCGCACCTCGCAACGTGGCTGCGCCTTTCCTGGATGTGGCCGCTCTGCAATTGGTCACCATGGCCGCCACCGCGATCGCCGCCGCGTTCTGGTGGCACATGCTTCGACCCGAAGGGCCCAGGATGGCGTGGTTCGGTGCCGCCCTGCTGATGGTGGCCACACCCATGATGTTCTGGGCGTTCCAGATCAAATACCACGGCCTTGCCTTGGCGTTGCAGGCCATCGCCATCTGGTGCTACAAGGATGGGGCACAGACATCGCCCCTGAGGACCCTGGCCGCAGCCGGCGTCGTGGGGCTCGCGGTCTGGAACCACCCGCCCGGGGGCATGATGCTTGCAGCGGCGATGCTGGTGGTCGCCTTGCCCATCGTGGGCATGCCTGGATTCTGGCGCCGAGCCGGAGCAGGCATTGCCGGCGGATTGTTCGGCTTGATTCCTTGGGGGTTGCAAGGGTGGGCATCAAGACGGGCGCTCCGCGTGGAAGTAGAGGGAGTGGAGCCGGTCTCGGACGCCGAGATCATCTCCGATGTGGTCACCACGATCCCGGGGTCCAACTATCTGGCTCCGGCGGCAGAGACTCCAAGCTACCTTGAGAGCGCTGTCTGGAACGACCCCGGAGGCGCCCTGGCGGCCATGTGGCAGGTCTACGTCTGGCCAGACTGGATGGATGTGGGGCAAGCCTTCTCCATGCTCTTCTGGGCACCTTGGCTGGTTCTGGTGGTGGCGACGCTCAGCCGCAGTGACCTGCGAGCCCGCGTAGCTCTGTGGCCAGCAGCGGTTGCATATTGCCTCGCATTGCCCCTCCTGGCGGGTCAACGGATGCTGGATTTGGGGGCCGGGTTCGATATGCGCCACGCGGTCACGGTCTGGCCATGGCTTGTGCTGCTTGCGTGGCCGGCCCTCGCAGACATTCTTCGAAGGCGTCCCGCCCGCTGGTGGGCAGAGCAGACCTTGGCTGCCGCCATGGTCGGCATGTCCGTTTTGTTGGTCTCGAACCTGCTTTGGCACAAGAGCACCGGAGTGGATCTGGTGCAGAAAGGATACGGGTTCGAGGGGACCTGGCTGCATCGTCATGGAGGCATGGCGCTCGCGGCAGCCCTTGCCGGATCCATGGCCGCCGTGCGCTGGAGCGGGCCGCGCTGGAAGGCAGTCCGTGACGGCGCCCTGGCATGGTCCCTAGCCTCCTCGTTCACCCTGGGAATCTGGCTTCGATTGGCGGCAGCGGTGCCAAGCCTTGAAGGATTCACGGGCCCCATGGTCTCCTGGCCCACTCGGATGGTGTCTGCTGCATTGCGTTGGATCGGCTACTCCTACTGAGGCGGCAAGACATTGGGGCGCGAGCCCAATGGGACTTTTCGGCAGCGCCTTGCAGGACGAAGAGGCTGGTATTCTATGGGCTCTATGGGTGAGGAAGCGGTCACACCCACCGTGGGGGTCGTTTTGATGGTCGCCATCACGATGGTCCTTGCCGGCGTGGTGTTCGTGGTGGTGCAGTCGGACAACAAGAACATCCCAGATCCCCCGCACGTGGCGTTCGCGGCGGACTACAGCGGCGCAGGCGGCGTGCTGACAGTCTCGGTCGTGGTTGCGGACATTGGCGAAGCGGAATGGAGCCGCGTCAGCATCGGCCCTGCGTCCACCGCCGCTTGCACCCTGCCCACAGGCACCATCCACGCAGGGGATGAAGTGGTCTGCACCACGGATGGGTACCTGACCCTCTCCTACATGCTGGATGTGGGCGACTCGACGCTGTTGTGGGCCGGGGAGATTAGGTAGGATATTGCAACTGTATGCCTCGATCTGCCATGTCGCGCTTGATGCGTGCACCCAGCCACAACCCAAGGGCAAAGCCGCTCAAGTGGGCAAAGTTGCCGATACCGCCAGGGCCGTAACCGATGACGCCGAGCACATCAAGCGCCACGAACAAGATGCCAGCAACCCAGAATTGCAGGGGGATGATGCCGTACAAGAGCACCTTGGCCCGTGGCATGATGACCACGAGGGCACCAAACACCATGTTGATGGCACCCGACGCACCCAGGGCAAGGCCCGGTTGCAGCGCAACTTGCAGGATGCCGCTCACGATGCCGGCGGCGATGAACAAGAGCACGAATTTCTTGGTGCCAAGCAATCGCTCCAAGTGAGGGCCAAAGAAGTACAGCACGAAGCCATTGAGGAAGATGTGCCAGAAGCCACCGTGGCTGAAGATGCTCATGACGGTGGTCCAGGGCGACAGCCACCAGGTGCTGTTGATGGGGAAAATCCGGTCGTGCATGGCGATGCCATACAGGCTGATGACCAAGATTTGCAGGG
Source organism: Thermoplasmatota archaeon (assembly GCA_041623015.1). GTDB lineage: Archaea > Thermoplasmatota > E2 > JACPAO01 > JAHFTW01 > JANQNI01. The sequence goes on from JBFJXT010000005.1 coordinate 8,619, forward strand.
CGCCTACACCCAGCATGGTGCCGAGCAATCCATAGGTCCCCATGGGCTTCCAAGCGGGATTGGTCAAGCTAGGGGGCACGCCTGGCGGGTGCTGCGCGGGGTATCCGGCATCTGCTCGTTCCCACACGCGCTCGTGAATGGCCACGGGGGGCCGAAGGGGGCGTCCTTCAAAAGCCGCCGCCTGGGGGCGCCAAAAGGTCCATCAAGAACGTCGCCGCAATGGGTCCCGTGGACGAATACCGCTTCTTGCACTTCCCGGCGGATGCGGTCCATGTGGATCCGTTGGTATTCAGCCGGTTGCCGGAGTCGGCCCAGCGCGTCTTTGAGACGGTGCGCGAGCGCGGCCCTTTGACCCACGCAGATTTGCGCGATGTCACGGAAATGCCGCCTCGCACCATTCGATTCGCTGTCAAGCGGCTTCGAGAGAGTGGTTTGCTGGATGCTCGATGTAGCCTTCGCGATTGCCGCACGTGCTACTTCTTCGTGCACCAGCGCTGTGTGGGGGTTGAGGCCATTCAGCAAATGCGGGGCGAAGCGGAGGCAGAAACGGGCGTTTCCATTCCATTGGGGGATGTATCCTCGGCCGTCCCTTTGTCGCTCAAATAACGCCGTAGGGGCCTCAGGGCGCTCCATTTTGGCCTTTTTGGGGCAAAAATCGGCCTGAAGCTGGCTGGATTGGGCCCAATTGGCCAAAAAATTGCCCAAACATCCAAGAGCTGTAGCGTCAAATGGGCAAGGGTATGCTGGTGATTGAGTCTGCGAGTGCTTCCGAAGTGAGCGATGTGGTGCGCATGGCAACCCAGTCACTTCCCGGCGTGAATGCTGAACAATTTGCCGAGGCCTGCGCGCACGAAACCTGCATGGTGGCCAGGGAAACACGGAGTGGCCAAATTTTGGGGTTCGCCGTGGCCCGGCGAGAGGAGCCCTGCGACGCGCATATCATGGCCATCGCAGTGGATCCCATGCATCGCGGTGAAGGCATTGGCTCGGCCCTGTTGTCGGGCGTCGGTGACTTAATGCTGCGCACGGGGGCCTTCCGGCTCTGCCTGGAGGTGCGAAGCGACAATCGTGCCGCCCGCGAGTTCTATGCCAGGCATGGCTTTCGCCCAGAAGGCTTGCATCCCGGAGCCTACCTAGACGGGTCGGATGCCGTATGGTACGGCAAACCAATCCGCTAGGTTAGTGGCGTAGGGCGGCCAAGGCGAACGCTGGGAGGTGGCCCGTTGGTGCAGCAGGCTCGGACGGTGCCGAGACCTTCTTTTCCGACGGGGGGTCGATGACGCTGCCACCAGCAGCGAGCCGCAAGAAGCGGTCGCGCAGGCGGGCACGATTTTCGGGGTTGTCCATCATGACGACCTCAGAGAGGCCTTTACCCAACAAGAAGACGGCTTTTTTGTGGTCCGTCTTGCTTTTGTGAATGTGTTGGGGAGAAACATTGATGGAATCGTATTCTCCGAATTCGTCGTTCAGCGGCAGGTTCGCATCCTCCAGATAGCGCTTCACCTGGCACAGTAAGCTGTGCAGCTGTAGTAGCTCGTCCTTGTGCATCCCATTGATGGAAACCAAACCGGGAAATATATACGTTGGCCGAGAAACTCCCAGGAAGGAACTCGTTTTAGCGTAGAAACGTGGTTTTGAGAAGCCTTGAATTTTTGGCCGGGGTGGGTGAAATGAAACCGCCGGGTGAAGCGAATCAGATATCCCGAACAATTCCTATGCACCCCTAAAGAATTCCTTCGCCATGCGCAAAACCCTCGCACGCATGACCGCGGTCGCCACCGTCCTCATGCTCCTCGCCGTCATCATGCCCACCGCCCAAGCACAAGTTCCGCCGCCGCCCATGCCCCCAACCGTGGGCATCGCCTGCACAGCGCCAAGCTTCCCAATTCTGGACTGGGTTGACAGTTGCCTACCAAGCAGCGCGACCATCGTCAAGCGCTACGTCCTCTGGACTGGCGACCTGGCCGACTGGCTCCGCTGTGACATTCTTGGCGGCGCCGCCTGCTAAACTGGCCCATAAGCCTACCTTCTGCCTCTCCTTCCCTTGAAGCCCCCGTCCCGGGCCCTCTGATTCCCTTATTCGATGCCTAGCTATCGCTGATGGCTGCCCTGATAGAGCCGCAGAAACGGTTACGACGCTGCGGGCAAGGATTCGTCGTCGCCAAACAGCCGATCCACCATCCACGAGGGGTCGAAGGGCTGCAAGTCGTCGTAGCCCTGGCCAACGCCAACGAACAACAGCGGCTTGTTGACGGTGTAAGCCACAGACAACGCCGCGCCACCCTTGGCATCCACATCCACCTTGGTAAGAATGGCGCCGTCGATGTCTACCACTTGGTCGAACTTGCGGGCTTGCTCTACGGCGTCGTTGCCAGCAAGACTGTCGCCCACAAACACCACGAGGTCTGGGTTGGCGACGCGGCGGATCTTGTCCATCTCGTCCATCAAGTTGGTGTTGGTTTGCATGCGGCCAGCGGTGTCAAGCAGAACCACATCCTTGTGACGGGCCTTGGCGTGCTCAATGGCATCGTAGGCCACCGCAGCGGGGTCAGCGCCGTCCGAGTGCTTGACTACCTTCACACCAAGCGTATCGGCGTGTTGGCTGAGCTGGGCAATGGCGCCAGCGCGGAAGGTGTCTCCGGCGGCGAGGACGGGAATCAAGCCTTGATTCTTGAGGCGGTTAGCGATGCGCGCAATGCTGGTGGTTTTGCCGGTGCCGTTGACGCCCACAAACATGACCACTACGGGCTTCTTGCCGCTGGCGAGTTTCTCGCGCACGAATGCGTCGAAGTCGATGCGGCCCACGTTGAGCACGCGGCGCACCGCAGCGCGCAGGACCTTTTCAACCACATCTTGAGCGGACTTTCCAGACACACTCATGCTGAGCATTTGCTCCTTGACATTCTCCTTAATCGCTTCAATCACGGGGAGGGCTACGTCGGATTCGAGCAAGCCAATTTCCAATTCCCAGAGAATGTCTTCGAGCGCACTCTCACTGATGGTGTATTTTCGCAGGGTGGCGCCGGACTCGCGGGCCACTTGCTCTACGTCCTTCTGGACGTCTACGGCTGCTTCCAATTCTGCCTTCAGGCGGGCCTCAATTTCCTCCGCAGAGAGCATTTTGCGGCCCGTGATGGGCTGTTGTGCGGCTTTCTGGGGCTCTGGGGCCTGCTGGGTGGCCGGGGCCGCAACGGGCGCCGAGGGAGCCTCGGGCGTGGCGGGGGCGGCGGGGGCAGGAGTCGGTTCAGGGGTTGCGGGAGCTGGCGCGGGCGGGGTGGGTTCCGGCGTTGCGATGGGAGTTGGAGTGGGTTCTGGTTCAGGGGTCACAACCGGGGCAGGCTCTGGCGTGGCCACGGGGGCCACTTCAGGGGTTGGCTCGGGCGTGGCTGCTGCTGGGGGTGTTACCGGGGCGGGCTCCGATTTGGGCGCGGTCGCAGGCGCAACAGGCTCGGGGGCCGACACGGGCTCGGCTGGCGCGGGAGGCGTGGACACCGGCTCAGGCACCGGTGCTGGGGCAGCGTCCGGGGTGACGCCAAGTTCGCGGTCAAGCTCAGCCGCAAGCTCTGCTTCAAGCTCCGCTTCGAGCTTTGCTTCCATCTCGTCTTCCAACTTTTCGGAGACGCCCTTGAGACGGTCCCGGAGGCCCTTGAACATGACAGAGGCGCTGAGTCCGGGACGCTACATGAGGTTGATGGGGCTAGAACAGAGCCAGGGAGGTCAGAAACAGGATTGCTCCGAACAGAAACCAGTAGGTGCTTTCGCTGGCAAGGATCGCTTTGGAGGGGCTGGGGGCCATGCCTCTTGCTTGGCCGTGGAAGCACAAGGCACGTGCCTCGAACGGCTGGAATCAGTGCCAAAAGCCCTCGGCGGAGCTGACGCTGGAGCACCGAACATCTGGCTGACGGCCACTCGGGCAGCGCCTAGCTTACTCTTCTTCGTCCTTCGGGCCGTGGGTGGCACGGATGCCAGCCATGTCGTCCTCGTCGTCGTAAACACCGATGTTCTCGGGCTCAACGGCGTCAGTGACGTACACGGACTTGCCGGCGCGGAAAATGAAGTTGCCACCGTGGTTGGCCTTGCCAACGTCCACTTCCAAAATAATGGGGTCGTGCATGTGCACGCGGCCCGCCGAGTATGCCTTTTCGGGCGTGGCAGACAAGTGGATCATGTTGCGGTCGCTGGGGCGCAGACCGGTCTCAAGGACCATGTCGAGCTCCTCTTCGGCAACGGGGAAGTACAGGTGGTCGGCGGTGGCCTCGGGCAAGTCGTCCAAGTTCACGTCAACGCTGTGGGCGTAGGTGGCGCGCACCATGCCACCATCGATTTGGTAGCGGCCCTTCTCATCGGTCTCGACCAGGGCGTGGATGTGCTCCGTGCGCAACCAGCGGCCGTAGTTCTGGCGGCTGCGCTTGATGGATTCAACGAATTGCTCAAGGTCAACCCAGCCGCGGCCATCCATTTGGAGCTCAAAGCGCTCCGGGAAGTGACGCAGGATGCCGGCCATCATGCGGCCGATTCGGTCAATCTCGTGGTCCTTCATCAGGAACCGGCCCTTTTCGTCGCAAAGGGGACAAAGTTCAGCACGGAAGTAGCCGTGTTGACGGCATTGGGCGAGCATAGGAAAGGGAAGAGAGGGATTTGAACCCCCGTATCAGGCTCTGCAGGCCCGCGCATAGCCGCTTTGCTATCTTCCCGCGAGTGCGCCGGAATACTCCCGCGCGAGGCGGCCGACCCAAGAAGCAGATAAAAAGGTGGCCTATGGCGCCGATGAGGTCCTTTGGCCCAATTCTCCCTTTTGTAGGCCTTTTTTGCGATGAAGTGGGCATTCATTTGCATGGCATTTTCCTCCGCCGAGCTAGGGCTGGAGGGGATACGCTTGACCGCCAGTGTACTCTACGCGGTGGTCGGGCTCTTGGTCCTGCGACGCAAAGTGGATGCGGATTCGCGTCTTGCTCAGCTAGGCTTCGCGGCTTGGTGGGTCGGCTTGGCCATACTTGGTTTGCTCAATATTCCCCTCGCGCTTGGCTGGGATTTGCTTGCCGGTGGTCTCGTCGCTTGGAGCCTTTACGTCTACGCCGTGTTCGCCATTCTCTTTGCGGCACTGGCGGGATTGGTCTACTACCTGATTTTCTTGTACACTGGAAAGCGCACCGCATGGGTGCCCGTCGCGGCGTTCTATGGCGTGATGCTGGCGTACATGATCTACCTCATCGAATGGTTTGGCCCCTACATTGGCGTAGAAGACGGCGCCCGTGCCCTGCTGTTTGCCCAAGAACACCCTCCGGTGGCATTGCTCATGTTTAGCATGGGTCTCAGCCTGCCACCGCTTGCGGCGGCTGCCGCTTACATGGCGTTGTTTTTCAGGCTTGATGGACGAGAAGCCAGGTATCGCATCCTCCTCGTCAGCCTCGGCCTCGGCTTGTGGTTCATGTACAGCGTCTTTGGCACCCTGTTCCGATTCATCACGGAGACAGAAGAAACCTATGCCGGCCTCGTGGTGGCACAAGTCGTCGGCCTCGTCGCGGCTCTCATGGTGCTTGCGGCCTACGCACCTCCCAGGCCCGTGAGGCGCTGGATCGCCCAAACCCAAGGGGTGCCCACATGAGTCTGCCTGGAAAACTGGCGTGGTTCAAGCATGATGCCGAGCCAGAGCAGTCAGTTGAGGAGCGGGAACTCATCCAAAAGCAGGAGAAAGAGAAGCGCCAGCAAGCCATTGAGATGCGCGCCAAAGTTCTGATTTGAAGGGTGGATGCAGGAATTCTAGAGTTCCATTTTATTGGGGCCCATAGAGTCATGTCTATCGCCAATTTCCTGAAACAAGGGAGTTAAGTTCTCCATAAATCCCGAGGAAATATCATGGCATGTTGAATTTATTTGGATACATGCGCCTATTTATCGCCGCATTTGTCCTCCTCTTGCTAAGTGCCCCCTCAACGCAAGCCGCTGCCTCGCTTGATATTGAACAAGCAGAAGCAGGGTGGTTTCGCATGTGGTGCTGGGACCAAGAATTTGTCGCCACCACGCCCGGCGCCTGGAGGGAAGCATGCATGAAGCACCTAGAAGAGAACATCATCCCATGTATCCAATCGGGCCGCTGGTGCAGACCCGTGATTCCACTGACAATCCCCCCATCACCGTGCCCCGGTGTAGACGAGGGCGTGAATGAGGTACGCGCATGCATGCACGACCTGCTCGTTAGCCCTGGGCCTCCGGCCCCGATCAGGGTGCTGTGCCTTGACCGGATCATAGATGGTAATACGCTCGTAGGAACCACTTGGATGTGTGTCGATTATGTCGTTTTCGACCGAGTGGTCTGCGCCGAACTGCGCTGCTAAGTCCGTGCCTGCCTAGTGCGGGCGCATCGCCTGATTCTTTCTAGGTCCAGGTACAGTTGGATTGTCAAACTGCCTGGGTGTGCCCGCATGAGCCTGCCTGGAAAATTGGCGTGGTTCAAGCATGATGATGCAACAGAAGGCGAGCAAGCCGAAAAGGCTCAAGCTGGCGAGGGGGAGACAAAGCGCCGCCAAGAAGCAATTGGCCGCCGAGCGCGCGTGCTCATGTGAGCAGAAAACACTCAGAGGTTATCCAAACATCCCGAATCGTAGTTTTCCAGTGCCCTAGTGTTCATGATGTATGAAGTCCATTGGAATTCTAGTAGTCTGTCTCGTGCTGAGCTTGGCCGCGGCCCCCGCTCACGCGGCTAACGTTGCCGGAGACACCGAGCTCCCTGCACGCATGTGGTGCGTCGACCACTATGAGTATGGCGCAACCCTTGGCGAAGTGGTTGTCAATTGCGCCGTCTACGTGCTGTTCGTGTACGGTCTATGCCTGATTAGCGACTTCCCGTACTGTGCGCCGCCAGCCCTGTAGGCATCCAACCGGTTTGCCTAGGCTGCCTTGACCTCGCGGCAAAGCATCGAATCTTCTTCCATTTCTCCTGTAATTGTCTCCGCGCCATGCCCCCCACGCGCCCGAGAAATTAAGGGTCGAGATGTTCTCTGTTTATCCCGAGAAAATGTCTTGGTGCGTTGGCTTGATTTGGCCCTATGCGCGCAACCCTCGCCATCTTAGCCTTACTCATGCTCCTTGCACCCACGACTCAAGCTGCGGCCACGGCCGAACTTGACCAAAACGAATCGGGTTGGTTCCGCATGTGGTGCTGGGATACGGAATTCATCTACACGACGCCCGGCGGCGCCATTGGGGCCTGTCTCCGGTACCTGCCTGGCCGCCTTGCCGAGTGCCTCCGTCACTTCTGCCCCCCGACCCCGCCAGGTGGCGAGGCGGAAGCGAGCACCGAAACCGCGTGCCTCTATGGTCAAACCTATGCAGAAAAGACTCGCAATTGCCTGTACAATTTGATGACCTCCGGGGGATCAAACGTGCGCATGATCTGCCTTGACCAACAGTTCCAGGATGGCAGCGTCCACGGCGTCACGTGGAAATGCGTTGATTATGTGGTCTTCGAGCAAGTGGTCTGCACGGAAGTGCGGTGCTGAATTGGCTAAGTGAGGCCTTCTCCCTTTTTTCATAGCCCTCTGGCTAGTGCCATTTCACCGGGCCCTTGACAAGAACGTTCGTCACTTGGGGCTTGTTTGAGCGCATTTGCGCCTGGTGCAGTTAGGAAGGGCTACCCGCCCCATCCCCCGCCGCCATAATCGGCGTAGGGGTTTGCGGCGGCTGCCGGCGCTTCTGTGCCCGTGGTGGCTTTCTCTTCCTCTTCTCCGCCCTCTTCTGGTTCGTCAGGAACTTCTGGCTCTGGCGGGTTCCAGTCGAGGTTGCGCGCGACGACTTCTGCGAGGTCTTCGGCGACCATTTTTTCGTCGTTGCCGGTGAGGCTGATGCCGTCCTTGAGCATCGTCAGGCAGAAGGGGCACGCGGAGACGACGGTGTCGGCGCCGGTGTCGGCGGCTTGTTTGGCGCGAATGACGTTGATGCGCTGATCTTCGTCTTTGATTTCGTACCACATGTTCGAGCCACCAGCACCGCAGCAGAGGCCTTGTTCCTTGCTCTGGGCCATTTCGAGGACCGGCAAGCCGCCGTTGGTTTTTTCGAGGACGCGGCGCGGCGCGTCGAAGATGCCGTTGTGGCGACCCAAGTAGCACGAGTCATGGAAACTGACCTTCATTTCGGCGCCGTCCTTGAGGGGCAAACGGCCTTCGTCGATCAGTTGCTCAATGTACTCGGTGTGGTGAATCACTTCGAACTCGCCACCAAATTCAGGGTACTCGTTCAGGAGCGTGTTGAAACAGTGGGGGCACTGAGTGAGGATTTTCTTCACACCGTACTGCTGAAGCACCATCAAGTTCTCGATGACGCTTTGCTGGAAACGGCCTTCTTCGCCAAGGCGGCGGGCCGGGTCGCCTGTGCATTTTTCTTCGCGGCCAAGGATGGCAAAGTCCACGTCGGCGGCGTTGAGAATCTTAGCTAGATCGCTCGTGACTTGGTTGTTGCGCGGATCAAAGCTGCCAACACAGCCCACCCACCACAGAAGGTCGATGGATTCGCCCGCGGCGGCTTTCTCTTGCGCCGAGGGCACTTTGACGCCGGCAGGAAGCGCTTGGGTCCAGGCGTCGCGGTCCACGTTGGGGAAGCCGTAGGGGTTGCCTGCGTTGGTGAGGTTGACGAGGAGTTTGCTTTGGTGCTCATCCAGCTTCGACTCCATAACGAGGCCACGGCGCATCTCCACGATGAGGTCCACGTGTTCGATGTCCACGGGGCATTCGGTCATGCAGGCGCGGCAAGTGGTGCAGCTCCAGAGGGTTGCTTCTTCCACTTGGGTGCGCAAGTCGAGGTTGCCTACGTCGGTGAGCTTCACGGGGGTGTGGTTGGCGCTGCCGGCTTGCTTGCCTTCGCGGTAGTCTTCCCACATATGGGCCTTGAGGTCCTGAATCAGTTTGCGGGGGGATAGGGGCCTGCCAGCGGCAAAGGCGGGGCATTGGGCTTCACAGCGGCCACAATTGGTGCACGCATCCAGAGCGAGGCGGTCTTTCCACGAGAAGTCGCGGATGTTGCTGTAGCCTACGTTGCCCATGCTGTCCGTGTCGCCGGATTCCATCACTTCTTGCAGGGAGAAGGGCGTGGGGAGGTTGGCGCGGGCTTGGCGGTCGTCGTCGTGGAAGTAAAGGTTGAGGCTGCTGGTGAGAATGTGCTTGAGTTTGGTCCAGGGCAGAATGGCCAACACCGAGGACCAGAGGGCAAAGTGGAGCCACCAGAGCGCCGGGTATGCTGCTTGCATCTGGGCCAAGCTGAGGCCGCTCTTGGCCATGATGAGGCCGAGGGTGTTGCCTACGAAGCTGTAGCGGGCGTAGGTGATGCCGTCCACTTGGATTTGGTATTGCAAGCGGATGCCTTCGAGGATGAAGCCGGTGATGCCGATGAGCCCGAGGAAGACTAAGGCGTAGAGGTCTCCGTTCATGCCGCTTAGCCACGGGGCCTCGGGGCTCTTGGTGCGCTTGAGTTGGGGCGGGCGTTCCTTGTAGCGGCGCACGGCGAGGGCGGTGACACCCATTAGGAACAGCAAGCCGAAGAAGTCCAGGAACGCCTCATAGAGCAAGTAGCCAGTGCCAAACAGGAGTTTCTTCTTGAGAATCAATTCAAAGAAATCCATGTCGATGGCGGCGAGGGTGGTGCCGATGAACAGCACCGCGAATCCGTAGAACATCCAAGCGTGGCTGGTTCCGGGGCGCTTGTCTTGCATGAATTTGCGGTGGGTGGCAAGGCCCACCACAAGGCGCTTGAGACCGGCTTTCCAGTGTCCCGGTTTCCAGGAGGTGCCAAGGCGCCACACGTGCACCATTTGCCACACACCGTAGCCGAAGATCCCCACCGCCACGAGGGTCAGAAGGACCATCCAGGTCCAGGTGGGATCTGGCATCAACTCAAGGTTGACGCGGCAGGGGGTGCTCGGATAGTCAGGGCACTGGAACTCCGACATTGCCGGTCCACCGTGGGGCCGCTACTTGAGGGGCGCGCAAGGAAACGCGCGAAGGAAGAAGGGGGAAAATTGAGGCTGATTTGCCTTATTGGCAGAAAATGGGCGTATCGTCGTAGACGTAGTTGCACAGCACAATCGTCGCGAGGTTGTTGGCGGCCCAAAGAGTGTGCCCTGAGGCGTATTCGCCATATGCCAGATAGGCGTCAACGGCATCGCTTGCCCAGCCGCGCGTTTCGCCAGCCCACGTAGTGTAGGTGCCGGCATCGGGTGTGTTCCTGCCAGCGCAGTCTAGGGCAAAGTTCACGACTGGCGTGTAGGGACTGCACGGATCCACAACGGGGGCAGGGGGTGCGTTTGGTGGTCCAACCACTGGGGGCCCGTCGATGGCGGACACGGCCGGGACAAACAGCAGCAGGCAGGCAATTGATGCGAGAGTAACTTGCATAGGTAAGAGGATACATTCGGCCTCTTACTGTTGCTGGATACAGATGGTTCAGAGAATTGAATTTATTTAGCAGCGGCCACCAGCGGCGCACACATCTTTGAGATCGTTGGCATCAAATTCCAAAGGAATCTGTGAGGTAAATTCACCGAGCGTGCCATAACTGTCAACGGCCCAGTACATGATGCTGTCCGGGTTGTTGGAGTGGCGTTCTCCGCTTTCGCCGGTGCCTTCGTGGGCATTGACCATGGGGATGCCTCGGTTGACGAGGCCGATGGCGTGGCCAAACTCGTGCACGAGCACCGCTTTTTCGATGCGCTCTTCGCCGCCATAACAAGGTACCGCGTCGAGAGGGTCTTGGATGGTAGCTGGGTTGCGCACATTGGGTTGGCACGCCGCGTCCACTTGTTCCTTGAAGATTACCACGAAATCATGTCCCACGGTGAGGCCAAGGACCCTTTGGGTTTCGTCGCCGGTGCGCAGGGCGCCGTCCACGTAGGCTACGTAGGTGACAACGGTATCCCCGCCTGTCCGGCGGCCCTGGTTGGCGTCCCGAAGGTCGTTCAATTGTTCGATGGTCCAGGTGTTGCGTGAGGGCAAATCGCCACCCGTGACAACATCAACGTGGCCTTTGTTGGCAAGGCGCAACATGGATTGCTCAAGGAACGCGAGAGCCGCCATGCGCGGGTTTTGGTCGGGAGTTGCATCGACCTCAATGCGCCACTTGGTGTAGGTGCTGTCTCGAAGGTAATCGTACGGATCGACCGGGTCCTCTGAGCCAAAAAGATTGGCGCCATTGCCCAGGCAACCCGGCAAGGAAATGGCCATCAGCAAGGCCGTGAAGGTGAGGGCGCTGCGGGCGGCTCGGTTCAGCATTTGCCGCCCGCCTTGCAGATGTCATTGCGGTCTGCTTGGTCAAATGAATTGGGCAGTCCGCCCGTGAAAATTTGGGTGACGTCCGTTGTTTCGACGGCCCAGTACATGACGCTGTCTCGGTTGTTGCTGTGGCCGCTGTTTTCAGGGTCCTCGTGGTTTTGAGCCATTGGGGTGCCGGTGTTCACGAGCCCCAGCACGTGACCAAATTCATGCACCAAGACGGCGCGCTCAATGGTGCTGGCGCTGAAGAACAAGTTCGCCGAATTGGAAATGGTCTCGTCGAACATAGCGACCACTTCCTTGTTGCCGTAAGTGACGCCGAGCACGCTGCCTTTGCTGTACGATCCGTCGAGGTAGAGTACATGGGTCACGACGGTGCCGGAACCAGATTTTTGATCTAAGTGGCGCGTGGATGTGGCGCGAATTGCGTCATCGGTCCATGTGCTTCGCCCCTCGACGCCGCCATTGGTGGTGATGGTGATGGAGTCCTTGTGCACGAGGGCTGCCATCCTTTGCTTGAGCAAGTCAAGGGCGCTTTGCGTCGGGGCGTGGCCATCCACGTAATCCACTTCGATAATCCATTTGGAGTAATCGTCGTCCACGATGTAGTCGTGGGGCAAACGGGGCCCAGTGGTAAACGGATTATCATTCAGGCAACCGGCGGCACTCACGCTCACGAGCAGGACCAGTGGCAACAGGACACGCACAGTGGGGCGTTGCACGCGGGCCTCATTATGGTTTTCGGCGTGGGGCAAAAATGTCACCGGGGCAAATCGTGGCTTAGCTGCCCTTGAATTCGGGGCTGCGCTTGTCCAAAAATGCTCGCATGCCTTCTTTTTGGTCCTTGGTGGCAAACACAGCGCCAAAGGCCACGGCTTCCATGGCGATGGCATCTTCCAGGGGCATATCGAGGCCGGCATCCACCAGGCGCTTGCTCTCGGCGACGGCTACGGGGCCATTGGAGAGTGCCTTGCCAAGCAGTGCTTGGGCTTCGCTCATCAAGTCGTCTGGCGCCACGACGGCATCCACGAGGCCGATGCGCAATGCTTCGTCGGCGCGAATCATGTCGCCGGTAAACAACAAGCGCTTGGCGACACCGGGGCCAACTCGTCGAGGCAATCGCTGGGTGCCACCAAAGCCAGGAATCACGGCCAAGGTGGTCTCCGGCAAGCCCAAGCGGGCCTTTTCGGAGGCACTCAGAATGTCACACGCCATGGCCAACTCCAAGCCACCGCCAAGGGCAAACCCATTGATGGCAGCCACCACGGGGCCGTTGAATTCAGCCAGTGCCTGGAACGCTTGCTGGCCTCGGCGGCTGAATGTCTCAGCTTCGTCGGCGCCAAAATCGACCATTTGGGCAATGTCGGCACCTGCCACGAATGCTTTCTCACCAGCCCCCGTCAAGAGAATTCCCTGCGCCGATTCGGGAAGGCCCTCCACGGCGGCGCGAATGCCATCCAACACGTCACTGTTGAGTGCGTTGAGCGCCTTGGGGCGGTTGACGGTGATGGTCGCGATGCCGTTTTCCACGTGGGTCACGACAACGGGTTCGGTGGCGGGTTCGCTCATGTGGGCGCCAATCAAGTTGGGGACTTGACCGTTCGGGACCGCGAAAATGGGGGACCTGGACTGGGCGGGAGGGCCCACGAACCAATCCCCCGGGCCGGCATGGTCAAACTAGGTGGCCGCCATGTATAGGTCCCAGAGCTATGGCCATTGACATCGTGACGCTTGCATTGAACTTCATTGAGCAGTACGGCATGATTGCTATCTTCATCTTGCTCGTGCTCGATGGCGCCTTGTTGTTGCCGGTGTTTCCTGGGGAAGTGGTGTTGATTATGGCGGTGGCGGTCTATGCCACGGATCCAATTGGGCTCGTCATGCTGATTGCCATCACCAGCGCCGCCGGTCTGCTGGGCGCCTTGCTGTTGTATGCAATCACTCGGGGCGGTGGCCGACGGCTCGTGGAAAAGTATCCTGGCTTCTTCATGATGCCAAGAAAGCGTCGAGAGCGCCTGGAGCGCGCCTTCCGCCGCACTGCTGGCCAGAGCCTCGTGATGTTCTTGCGGCTGTTTCCACTCACTCGCGTCCTCGTCAGCATCCCGGCGGGTCTTGCCAAGATGCCGATGTTTCGATTTGTCGCCCTCAGCACCATCGGCTTGACGCTGTATCATGCGGGTTTCCTGTGGTTTGCCTACGAAGCCCGCCGGCCGGAGAGCACCATTGCCACCCAAGCCAGCCAGCTCAAGGATGCCTATGCAAGCCCCGCGTGGGCGTTCGTGGAAGCCAACACCATCATCGCTGGAACTGCAATTTTGCTCCTTGGCGCCGTGTTGTCCGTGAAGGGGTCTCGCGCCATGCTCAAGGACCCGGAAGAGAGCGCCGGATCCCTGCTTGGCCTCGCCGCAACCGTCGCCTTGTTCTGGGGCGGGCTCGCGCTTGCCGTGGCCACCTACATGGACCCAGATACGGTGTATGGGCTCATTCACCTAGGCGGTGTCGACATCCACTCGGTGTCTGCTCGGCTTGGCTTCGGGCCCGTTCAAGTGTTGATGGCTGTGGCTGTTCTCGCGGTGTTGTTTGGATATGCAATAGGACTGTACCGGCGCTCAGCCAAGGCGCTTCGAAAAGAAGCAATCGCGGTGCAAAAAGCGCTGGACAAACACGCCGCTGCGGGTTCCAAGCCCCGCCCTCAAATCACCAGCCACGAAGCCGAATTCTCTGCCGTAAAGCGACAAGCGCCTGCTCAGAAACAACCCCCAAAAGAAGAGGGAGACGCCGTTGATTTTTCGACACCCAAGCGACCACAATCGCACCAAGAATCAGAATAGCCCGTGCAACAGCGCACGCCTTGGCTCGCGTCAAATCCGACAATAAAGCTGACAGGGGTTATAGGCCCGTGCCATTGATCAACTCCCTCGGGCCGGTCTACCGACCCAGGTGAACCACATGGGACGAAAAATGATCGACTGCCGGGACGACCCCGGCCAAAGCATCTGCACAAGCCAAATCATCTCCGACACCGAAGAAGAAGTCCTGCTGGTGGCCCGGGACCACGCACTCGGATACCACAAATACCCAGACACGCCCGAAACCTGGGCGGCGGTCAAGAGCTTGGTCAAAGACGCCTGAATGCGGCCACCACAATGAACCGAAGCGCGGCGATGAATCGCTAGGCCGCGACCGACAATTCAGCAATCCGCTGATCAATCAGCGCCAACAACTCAGGAAGCAACGCATCCGCGTCCTCCTGCTCCCAGAGGTGCTCATCCGTTTCGGACGATGCAGGGTTCACAAGGTCGCCCATCACATCGTTGTCCTCTTCCTCAAAGTACGTCACCGTCAACGCCAACGGCTTCAACCAGTGAGGCACTCGAGCCGGGAGGACATACTGAACGCCAGCGCCCTGCACATGCGTATGCTTCGTCAACGAAAACGGCGCCCCGCCAAAGAACCGGTCTCCCTGGGAATCAGCGATTGCTTCGTAGGTGTAATGCTCCATGGCACCCGCAAGGACCGTCCCTCGAATCTCGCCGCCATGGAAATGAACCGTGCCAAAAAATGCGTCACTAAACGAGCAATAACCTGGGTGATACACGTGGATGTACCGACACATCCCGTCGCCCTTCGGCAACC
>JBFJXT010000006.1:0-22952 GCA_041623015.1 Thermoplasmatota archaeon
ATAAAAATTTATACAATTGCAAAAAATGATATTTGTGGGGTATCTTATGCCGCATCCTCTGTTGGCTGGTGGGGGGTAGAAGGGTCATGCTCTGGGGGAAGAAGTTCTGGATCCAAGCTTTATCATTATTATGATATACACGATGATTTAACAATAAACATCTCCGATAGGGAGAAATTTCATGATATCCGGGGATTATTTGTAGATGATTATGGACTAGTCCACATTCTTGGGCTTGGCGTGCCGGTGAATGAAGGGCCGGGCCATATTGCAGACTTGGTTTATCGAGTCCACCATCCTGATGGCGCCGAGGTCTTGAATGGGGACGGCCCCATCCCCAATCCTGCATATTCTGGAATCAACAGCGTTCAGAACTGGGGTGCTCCGAAATTCGCCCAACAAGATAATACTATAATTATCGCCGCGAATAACTCAAGATCCCAATTACCAGCATCGTATTTGGTTGTGGATGCTACAGTTGGTGAATGAAGCGTTCGTAATTCGGGGTTTAGCAGCTACGGCAATTTGCAGTTGAACTCCTAAATGTATCTGCCTCAAGTGGGTTGCATCGCAGGAAAGCTGTTGGGTAGTTTGCGCTACCTTTGATGCTCCGCGTCCCTCGCCGCCGCGACCCAGCGCCGGGTGGTTCCGGCTTTGATGTCGTTGCCTTGGATGCGAATCTTGCGTCCTGCTTGTGCCGCTTCAATGGCGGAAACCAGTCCATCGGGGTCTGTTTGGGCTAATTGGCTGATGCTGTGGATGCCGGCGCGAACGAGCACTTCGGCACTCTGGGGGCCGATGCCTTTCAGTTGCAGCAATTCGGCCATGGATTGCCATTCTTGAACCACGGTTACGGTGGTGTTGGTGATGGCGGCTATGTCTTGGGGGTCGGCGCGGCGCAACTGCGGGATGCTGATGATGCCGTGGGCATTGAGGCGGGATGCGTACTTTTCGCCGATGCCTTCGATGCTCAGAACGTGTTGGGTTTCCTCAGCAGGATCCAGCTGAATGGTTGCCGCGACTGACGCCGTTGCGACTGGGGCGCTTGCAGTTTCAGGGGTGAGCGGTTCCTCGGCGCCGGCGGCTTCCGCGGCGGCCTGGGGCTCCATCGTGGAATTTGCGGCACCAAGGGCGCGAGGCGATGGCTCAGGGCCTGGTTCGCCTGGGACCACGGTCTGAATCGATTCTTGGCGCATGAACCAGACGATGCCGATGGTGGTGATCGAGAGCGTCAAGACGGCAACACCGAGTCCAGCCACGGCACTTTCTAGAGGCACCACACCGAGTTCGGTGCCACTGGCGGCAAACCCTGCGGCAAGGAGAATGCCAATGCCGAGGACAATCAGCAGCGTTCGGTATGGGCTCGTTTCGGCGGCTTCATCCGGGCCTAAGCTGCGTTGGTGCAATCCCATCAGGAGGGTGGTTTGAACGAGGGCCAGGGACGCGACGACCACGCCGAGTCCAGTGACGGCAGCTTTCAGGGGGAAGATGCCGAATTGAAGGTCGCCAATCAACATGCCCAGGCCAATCAGAATTCCAAGGACAAGGATTCCAGCCATGGCGATTGCGGTGGCCCGTGAAACGCGAAGCTCCCTTTGAGACATCGAAGGTCTAACCGCGGCGTTTGGGAAGAACATGTCGACCTGATTCGAGGCAACAAATTGGGCTTCCGGTGGCCTTGCAATGAGCGTCCAAATTGCGCTTTGAATCTCGGGTGGGGCGTGGCAATCGTGGCGCCAATCTATGCGTGCAGATCCGCGTTGAGTCGCTGTTTTGCGCCTTGAACCCAGCGGGCCGCTTCTTGCTCCGTGAGGTTTTCAACGGCTGGCCAGCGGCGGCGGGCCTCGGCATTGGCGGTGAGGTTTGCCACCACGCCAGCGGGTTTTGCTCGGGCCAATTCAGCAACGGTGCGGATGCCACTGCGCACAAGGGCACCGGCGGCTTGGGGTGAGATGCCTCGAACTTGCATGAACCGGCCCATCGCTTGCCATTCTTCCACGGTGGCTGCAGGAACGCCCACGGCGGCGCTGACGCGGCCCACATCGGCCGAGACGAGCTGAGGGACGGTGATGATGCCATGGTTGTTGAGGCGGCTTGCAAACCGCTCCCCAAGGCCATCTAGGAAAATCACGTGTTGGCCCTGGTTCTTGCTGTTGAGCTGCGCCTGGATCGCTTCATTCTGGGCGCGAAGTTCTCGCAGTTCCGTGAACGCTTGTCCCACGCGGACCATCAAGACGGCGGTGACGGCGGCGGTGACGAACAAGGCCGCGGCGAGGCCAAAGATCGCTTGCTCGACGCTCAAAATCGCGGGGCCCGTGGCACCAAGGACCGCTAGGGCGGTGGCGCCAGCGAGGCCAAGCACCAAAATGACGGTCAACCGAAGAAACGGAGTTCGCAGGTCAGAAGAAGAGGCTGTCGCCATGCTCGGGTTCCCCAGGAGGCAAAGGGGCCCATAGGGGTTGGCATTTGGCCCTGGCTACCGCTAGCTCCAATTTTGACCTGGGCGGCGCTTAGTAGGCGTCGAGGGGCGCCTTCATCACTTCGCGCATGACCACCGTGGCGTAGGCGCCTCGACCCAGAGCAAAGGAGACCACGGGGTCGCCCTCGACCCATTCTACCTTCAAGTCCGACACAGGTTGCAGGATGCCGCGTCGGCGGCCCTTGCTTGCCAGTTCGGGAAGTTCTCGACAGCGGAACGTGTCGGGCTCCATGTTGAGATCGGCAAGCACCTTGGCTTCCAGCTCACCCATGACGCCCTCGGCCATCTCCGTGTCCGTTCCAATGAGGGGTGCAGTGAGTACGGCGCGGCCCTTGTCCAGTTCTTCCTGGATGCGTACTTGATTGTGCGGGGTCACCAAGTGGGTGCGGGTGCCATCGTCGTCAGCGCCCATAACGCGGTCGCCCACGTGGGCGGTGCGCAAGCCAAGGCCTGCCTTGATGCGTTCACTGAGGATGAAATTGAACGCCCACGATTGGTGTGCGTGCAAGAATAGCGTGAGAAGATTCTGAGGCAGGGCACGCAAGGCGTAGCGGTGGTCGCCGGGGGACCTGGCCAGTCGTTGCAGAATGCTGCGCTCGTGGTCAAGCTGTCGAGGCAGAATCGCCAGGGTTGCTTCGGGGTCGCGGGTTTCCTCGAAGACCGTTCGGGCCGCAAAGGTCTCGGGCCATTCGCCTTCAAAGGGGCTGCCGCAGTAGAGCCGGACTGCTTCCTCTAGGTTTCCTTCGGCCAAGGCGCGGCCCATGTGGTGGGTGATGGGTCGCACGCCGGCGCCAAAGCGCTGGGGTCCGAAGTGATTGGGGACACCACCTTCTGCGTGGATGGTCTTGACAGTGTCTGCCACGGCGTCTTGATCGCCGCTGTGTCCGCGCACGCGCAAGACAAACCGGTTGCCGTCATGGGCGCCGGGGTGTTGCCGTTGGTCCGTGCGGTGGACTTCTAGGACCGTGACATCGTCCAGGCGCTCTAGGTTAGCAATGCGCTCCGTGTGGCACTGGAAGGTGAACCACTGTTCGGTGACCGCTCGCTTGTCCTTCATGCCGGCAAACGCCACGCGGCCTCGTTGGATGCCGAGTTCGTTGGCGGCGCGCCCGACGAAGCGATTGGTTTCCCATTGGCGCAATGAGATGCGCGCAGCGGCGAATTTTCCGTTTTCCCAGTGCCGGGGGCCGTCGCCAAGCTCGATGACTCGGAAGTCTTCGGGTTCGGTGCGCAAGCGACCGCCGATGCCGGGGCTATTGGAGAGGTAGGCAGAAAGCCCGATGGCCGCCTCCTCGGGCGGCGGCGAAGCCATGCCTAGGCCTTCTTGAGGGCGGCCACGAAGGCGTCCTCAAAGGTGTCAAAGTCAGCAATGAGGGACTTGAGGGTGCGCTTGAGCACGGTGACGGGCTTGGCGCTTCCCTTTGTGCGCAAGAAAATCTTCGGCACGGACAGGGTCGGGTGCTCGATGATGTACTCGGCAAAATCCACGTCCTTGTCTGCAAGTAGGGCTTGCTTGAGGGGATTGAGGAGGGTCTCGTTCTCGCCGAGGATCTCCACTTCCAGCTCATTGGCTGTCTGGGTCAGGACGCGCAATTCCATGGACGGCGCCGCGACTGGCCTTCCCTTTACAACCTTTTGCCGCATGCGACACGTAACGGTTTTGTGCGAGGTTCAATCGCCACGCACATGGAACTTCGCTGGATCCCCGCACTCCTGCTGTTGGCGATTGCAATTACTCCCGCTTCGAGTGCACTTCATGAATTTATGCCGTGCAATTACGTTACTGAAACGTGTGAAACTCAGTGGGTTGTCGAGGAGCACGCAGTCAGCGCTTACGAGGCATGCGAGAAGATCGCTAACCGCTATGGCCTGTGGTGCTCCGTGGGCTTCGTTGAGGTCCCTACCCAAGCCACTCCACCTGCCTAATCCTCAATTGTTGTCATCACGCCAACTTTTTCACCCCCTCACTCCCTTATATTTTATCAATTATATTAAATTAGAAATCTTGGCGAGCTAACCTTGGTTCGCGAAATAGAAGTGGATTGAAATCAGAAATTTTGGCCCAAAAGTATTACGCCACAATAGTGCCCGCAACAGATAGTGGGGGGCGAAAGTATTCATACTCTTACATGACCGTTCAGCTGTGCTAAGGTGGCTCGGCATTCTCGTTCTGGTGGGCCTTCTCACTCCCATGGCGGAGGCCAACTCAGGCGAATCAGCCATTCAAGGAATGACCCTTGACTTGTTTATGGATTTGCCTCTCGAAGACCTGTCACTGGAAACCAGGTGCGGCGAAAATCCCAGCGAGGCCAACAGTGAGTTCCGCTTGGACGCGGCAGCCGATCGCTTGATCTTTTCCGAAGGGAGCTTTGCCAATGTTCAGCCCTCCCAGGTGGGTGGGGCAGCCCGAGCCGTATGCGGCCGTGCTTCCGTTCAGCTTGAAGCGCCGGGAATCCTAGACCATGTGCATGTGCGCTACTGGGCGGACCGAACCATCGAGCAGATTGCTAGCATGGTGCCACACGCCCGCCAACAATTCACCCTCCGGCCCGATGTAGGCGCATCCACCACGATTGACTACTTTGCAAACGACGCCGTCACTCGGCCCGAAGCACGATTTGCAACCAATGGCGCCGGCAATGTCACCTACTTCCCAGTCAGCCCCCAGACACAATCGGTGGGGCTCGAATGGATCTTCGAAGACATGGGGCTTCGCGCGATTGAATCCATTCCTTCGCCTGTCAGTGGCCAGCAATTCGAAGCCAGTATTCGTGACCCCTGGGTGGAATTTTCCCTCGCCCAACAACCTGTGACTCGAGTCGAAGAGCACCACGAACAGGAAGGCAGTCGTCGCTTCGAACGCTACGTGGCTGTGGTGGATTACAACGAAACCAATTGGGGAATTTATCACACCAACGTTCGCGTCATTGCGCATGACTCGTTGGCATTCAGCCACATTGAAGCACCAGATGGAGCCCGGATCAGTGCAACGGGCGTCCTGCCCCACGATGCCGAGTATAGTCACGATGTGCCGTATGTGTTGCTTGAAACCAACAGCCAAGCGGGCCAAGTGCATGTGACCATGCCCAGCACCATCGCCCGAGCCCATGGGCCGGGAGAATTCCGATTCGTGTTTGAGAACACCATGATTTTGAAACCGGAGCCTGGACTCGTGGCGTTCAATGGCCTCGTGGCAGCGATTCCGCTGGCCTTCGCCGGGGTTGCCTATGTGCGCGTGGAACAGTTCAGGCGCGAAGCGTTCGGGGCGTACAAGCGAACCGCGCGCAATCTCCTGGTGACGTTGTTGTTCGTCGTCGCCTACTACATCGCGGTACTCGGGGGTGCCATCATCGCAGGCTGGTTCCGCTTGCTCAGTGTACTTCCTCTGGGCACGGAAGCGGTGTTGCTCTACATCCAAGTGGCATTGGCCATCCTGGCGTTCTTGTGGCTCTGGGCCACGGCTCGGGAAATGTACGCCATCACCAAGCCGTAGGCGCGGCCTATGCGCTCGCACACCGTCGGAATGCAATCCCTACGCGTAAGCGGTCGCTAGGTTGCGCGATGATTCCAAAACGTCCCCGCAAGCAAGGCGGGACAAATTGAAAGCGAACGAAAGAGAAAGGGGCGAGGAAGGGAAGAGAAAGGGGAAAGGGCGGCTTGATGCGCTTTAGACGCCGAATTGGCCAGCGAGGCGGCTGCCTTCGGGCCATCCAGCGGACTCGGCTTGGACTTCCACACCGGGTCGAATGGCGTCGGTGGGGCAAGCGTCGAAGCACGAACCGTCGGCGATGCACAGGTCTCGGTCCACGCGGGCGGTGTCCGTGACAATGGCAGCAGCGGTTGGGCAAGCAGCTTCACAGCCATTGCAGACAATGCAGTCTGCGGCAAGCACCCAGGCCTTCTGCTCCTCGGCCACGTTCTCCTTGACCCACTTCTTGACCTCCTCAGCGTCGTCCATGTCGCCGGTGTACTCGGCGCTGGCGGGCTCAGGTTCGGGTTCAGGGGCAGGGGCTGCGGCCGGCACAGGGGCTTCACTCGCAGCGGGGGCCTCGGGGGTGGCTGCGGGGGCCGCAGCGGGTGTTGGGGCTGCGGTGGGAGCAGGGGCGGCCGGGGCGGGCGCTGCCTTGGCAACGTCTTCTGCGGTCGCCTTGCCTGCCTTGACAGCGCGCTCGGCAGCTGCTTGGCGATCCGCGTCGAGGGTGTCCTTGACGGGGACCAGCCACTTCATGTCCGCGAGGCCACGGCTCTTGGCTTCCGCGATGAGCGCTTCCACGTGGGTGCGCCAGTCGCCAACCAAGCCAAGGTCTGCGTATTGGAAAATCTGAGCGTCCGGGTTGGTGTTGATGGCCAAGACCGTACCGGATTCCTTCATGCCCTCGATGTGTTGAATGGCACCACTGATGCCCACAGCGATGTAGAACTTGGGTCGCACTGACAAGCCGGTTTGGCCGATTTGCTGGCCGCGAGGCACCCAGCCCTTGTCGCACACGGGGCGCGTGGCAGCCAGCTTGCCGCCTAGGGCATCAGCCAATTCTTGGCACTTTGCAATACTTTCCGGGCCGCCGATGCCGAGGCCAACGCCAACGAGCACATCGGCCTTGGTGATGTCCACCTTGCCTTCGTCGACAATGTAGTCGAGCACTTCAGCAGCAAACGACTTGCCGTTGAGGAAGGACACATCGTATTCTTCCACGGGGCCCTTGCGGGCGGTGTCGTGGGCAAGCGGAACGAAGATGCCGGGGCGGGCCGTGGCCATTTGGGGCCGGTGGCGGTCGCAGCGAATGGTTGCCAGCATCTTGCCACCAAAGGCGGGGCGGCGGGCAAGCAGTTCGCCGTTGTGGGCGTCCACGTCCAATTCCGTGCAGTCGGCGGTCATGCCGGCGTCGATCTTGACAGCCACGCGGCTGCTCACGTCGCGTCCGGTGTGGGTGGCTCCAATCAGCACGATTTCGGGCTTCTGCTCCTTGACCATTTGCACGAGCACATCGGTGCTGGGGCGGGCCAGGGGCGTTTTGAGAATCGGGTTGCGGGCAACGATGACCTTGTCGGCGCCTTGGCCAATCAATTGGTCAGGCATCTCGCCGGGCTCATCGCACAGCAGCACCGCAGTGACTTCGCAGCCAAGCTTGGCAGCCATGGGGCGAGCAGCACCTAGGAGTTCTAGGGTGACATCCTGGACCTTGCCTTGGCGTTGTTCGACAATCACCCAGACGCCCTTGTAGGCATCCAAATCAGCGACGATGGCGGGGCGCAGTTCGATGTGGTCGTAGCGGCTCTTAGATCCGAAGGCCATGTTAGTTTCCTCCCATGACGACCTTGCGGTCGAACAACTCGGAGACCACGTCGGTGGCGCCGTTGATGGTCTTGCAGTCGCGCTCGTCGCCGCTGCTGATGTCAACCTTGCCCACAATGGTGGGCGATCCCTTGAGGCCAACCCAGTCGGGGGCTTCAATGTCGGTCAAATCAGCAAGGCTCCAGATGGCGAGCTCGGTTTCGATGCCGCGTAGCTTGCCGTTGAGGCTAGCGAGGCGGGGTACGTTCACGCCGAGTTCGCAGGTGACACAAGCGGGCAGCGGAAGTTGAAGCACTTCGTGGCCGCCGCCGATGCTGCGCAGGGCCTTGCAGAGGCCAGTCTCGGGGTCGTAGTCGAGGCTGTGAATGTAGGTGGCCTGGTCCGTGTCCAAGTGGCCAGCGACGCCGGGGCCCACTTGACCCGTACTTGCGTCAGTGGTCTCTTCGCCAAACAGAATCAAGTCCACGTCGCCAAACTCACGGCTGATGCGCTTGACGCCAGCGGCGAGGGTGAGGCTGGTGGGGTAGGTATCCGCACCGGCAAAGGCACGGTCGGTGATGAGGACGCCTCGGTCGGCGCCACGTGCGACGGTTTCGCGCAGCATGACATCGAAGAAAGGCGGGCCCATAGTGACCACGGTGACTTGAGCGCCGAAGCGGTCCTTGAGGCTGAGGGCCAGCTCGAAGGCGTTCTCGTCCGGGGGGTTGATGATGTTCTTGACCTTGCTTCGATCCAAGGTTTTCTTGACCGGGTCAATGGTCAAGTCCGTTGCATCGGGCGTCATCTTCATGCACACAGCAACGTGGATGGGACGACCTAGGTTCTTGTCGTTGATGACCGGCATTTGAATCACCCGTACCTGTAGTTCACACCGAAGTTACCGCGAGGGTTGTCCCACTTGACCGAGCCAGGGGTGCAGACGATGTCGCACGTTCCGCACTCCACGCAGTCCTCGTAAGTGAACTTCATGCGTCCTTCGATGTTCTCGAAGCACTGGGCCGGGCAGGCGTTCATGCAGTTCTCGTGCGGGCACGTGGTGCAGATCTCGGGGTCAATGGTGATGTGGGCGTGTTCTTCGGCGTCCGTGATGAACTTGGAGCTGCCGAGTCGGGCCTTGATGTCCACTTTGCTTCCAATCATAGGTTCGCCCCCGCGTTGAGTGCGTCCGCCATGAGTTCACGCTTGGTGACTCCGCTCGAGGCCATGGCGTCCATGAGGTGATTCTTCATCTTCTTCTTCGGGCCATCCGACGTGAGGATGTTGCGGAACATGGCGCTCATGAAGTCCGGGTACTTGGAGAACAAGCGGGGATTCCAGAGGAACTTGCCCACATTGCGGAAGCGGCGGAAGTCATTGATGAGGCCCGACTTTTCGAGCAAGCGCTCGTAGTGGTGCAGGGTGACCTTGGTGAAGTCGCCCTTGCCAAGTGCATATTCTACGGCGTCGGCAGCGTGGATGCCGCTGCGCACTGCGTAGTTCATGCCTTGGATGACGATGCCGTTGCTAAAGCAGAATCCAGCAGCGTCGCCAACCACGAGGGCGCCATCGGCGTACAGTTCCGAGAAGGCTTGGTAGCCGCCCTCGGGGACCAAGTGGGCGCCGTACTCAACGAGTTCAGCGTCCTTGGTGAGTTTCTGAATGTAGGGGTGGAGGCGGAATTCCTCCATGATGTCGTGGGTGCTCAAGCGGTTGCCCTTCTCTTGGGGCAGGCTTGGGAGGTTGACCACGACACCGAGGCTGAGGGTGTCTTCGTTGGTGTACAGGAAGCCACCGGCCATGACGCCGTCTTTGCGGCCCAGGACGAATTCGCCAGCCATGCCGCCATCGTCGCCGATGAGGAAGCGGTCTTGCATGACGTCCTTGGGGAGCTTGAGCACTTCCTTGACACCGAGGGCGTAGTGGTGTGCGTCCAGCTTCTTTTGGCCGTGGCGCAAGTCGCCGTTGAGGGTGAGTCGGCTGTTGGCGCCGTCTGCGATGATGACCACGTCGGCGGTGGTGACGTCGCCGTTGGTGACGACGCCTCGGACCTTGCCGTTTTCCTTGTAGAGGTCTTCCACGTGAACGCCGGTGACGACGGTGACGCCCGCTTCGACGCACTTCTTGAGCAAGTAGGCGTCGGTCTTGGCGCGAAGCACCGCGTAGCCCACGGTGTCTTCCTTCATGGTTTCGTCATGGTAGTCGATGACGAATGCGGATTCGGCGCCCAAGAAACCAACTTTCTTGTTGCTGACGGGGCGCTCGACCGGCATTTCGGTCTTCCAGTCGGGAAGAACTTCCGACCAGTCGTCACCCCAAAGGATGCCGCCGGACAGGTTCTTGGCGCCGCCTTCGTCGGCGCGCTCCACCAACAGAACGTCAATGCCTTTCTGGCGCAAACGGAGAGCGGCCGCGCAACCGGCCATACCGGCGCCTACGACGATGCACGGGAAACGGGACTGGGTCACTACAGAGCCTCGGGCGCCGCGAGAAGGGGGTCTGATATAGGGGTGACGGGGGGTCTTTTGCGCCGCGCGGGGGTTGCTCGCGGGGGATTTGGCGCCATTTCTCCAAAAAATCGGTGAGAAATTGGGCAGGATTGGTGAAGAAGAGGAGGAAAAGGGAATGATTCAGCCGGGTCTTATTCTTCTTCGGCGTGGCTGTGGCCTTCGTGGTCGTGGTCCGCGTGAGCGCCTGCAACTTCACCGGGGTAGTTCTCGATGATGCGGATGGCGGTCTCGGAGCCAGCCACGGCGCGAAGGTCCGTGATGACGCGGAACTTGTGCATGGGCCACTGTTGGTCAAACTTGGCTTGGTCGGGGATTTCCACGTCAATGGAGTCGCCGATGTTGAGGGTGTAGCCACCGAAGGGGAACAAGCCATCGAGGACGGCCTTAATTTTGTCGTCTTTTTCGGTGATGACGGTGTCAAGGGTCACTTCGTAGCGCAGCGCCTTGCCGGCCAAGTCGTGGTTCATGTCCACGCGCACGCGGCCACCGGCGACGCGAGTAATGACGCCGCGCTGGCCGCCCATGTTGAGCTCGAGGCCCACTTGGGGTTGCATCTTTTGCTTGCGGAACTGGGCCATGGGCACGTCCTTGACCTTGGCGGGGTCGCGCTCGCCGTAGGCTTCAGCGGCGGGGATGGTCACGGTTTGGGTGCCTCTCTTGTCTCCGCTTTCGAGGAGGAACTTTTCGAGGCCCGGAATCACTTGGCGGCGGCCGAGGGTGATGGTGAGGGGGCGGTAGTTCTTCTCTTCGTGGAAGATCTTGTTCTTCTTGGCGGTTGCCTCCACGCTGGTGTCGATGGGCGACTTGTCGTCGTCAACGAAGAGGGTGTAGTCGAAACGCAGGACGTCTCCTTCCTGGAGGCTCATGCTCGCGCCGAGTCGGCCTAGCGGAAAAGCATTGCTTCAAGAAAATAGAGCAATGACAGGCCTTATCGAATCCGATCATCCCGGTTGAGGATGCGCAAGTATTGGCTCTAGGCGTGGCTGTCTTGCCGCCGGGCTAAGTGGGGAAGCACATCGTATTCGAAGGAGCCGTCGTGTTTTCCGTTGGCTTTGTCTTCGAAGGGAATGGTGCACTCGCCGCTGTGGCGAATCTGCTGGGGGTCGTCAAATTTGGCCACTCCTATTATTCGGCGTGGCGAAATTTATCATTTGTCGTCAGGTCGGGCCGATAGGGGCCAATTTGACGACTTACTTGTCGCAGCCGCCAGCGCCGTGCACCGTGTCCCAGATGCAATTGCCGCCTTCGCTTCCCCAAATACTGGTGCGTTCCGACTTGATGCGGTAGCTCACGAAGTTGTCCTTCTGAATCAGTTGGCACTGGTCTGCAGGGACATCTTCGAGGGTGTGTTCGATGCCGAACAACTTGGTCTTGACCGAAATGGAGTTTTCACCCGATCCAATAACGGTCGAGCAGTCCTTGTCAATGACCGTTGCATCCACAGCAAAATCGGTGGCGTACAGGATGCCGCCCGTGGCTCCGAGGGCGCCGACGAGGCCAACAACGCCGACGACAATCCAAGCAATGAGGCCGAGGGCTTGTTCGTCGCGCGTCAAAGAATTCCGGTTCACGAACCGCCGAGTCCCGGTGGGGGCCTTGAACCTTATCGCGTTGGGCCTATTCACTGGCGTAGTAGAATTCGCCTGCCGCTCGCTGTTCGCGATCCAAGCGGGAACCGGGTTTGTTGATGCGGGGGCGGTGGGTTTCGTTGTCGCGGCGGAAAGTCACATCTACGCCATCGAGGAACTTGTTCATGCCGTCGCGCAACTGGAAGGGGCCCTGGGCGATGCCATGGATGCCCGGTTCGCCGCCGAACACCATCATGGAGTCCGATACCAAGTCCAGGAAGTAGACGTCGTGGTCGACGATGAATGCGGAGCGTCCCTTCTTTTCCATGACGCGGCGAATGGTCTTGGCTGCCTGGATACGCTGGTTCGAGTCGAGGTACGCGCTGGGCTCGTCCAAGAGGTAAAAGTCGGCATCTCGGTGCAAGCACAAGGCGATGGCAACGCGCTGCAATTCACCGCCAGACAGACGCTTCACTTGCTTTTCGTGGAGCGTCTCAAGTTGCAGGGGGCGTGCAATTTCCGAGCGTTCGAAGCCGCTCATGAGCAACTCCGGGGCCTCCGTGAGGAGCATGTCCTTGACGGTGCCATCGAAGGAGGCGGTGATGTATTGGGGCTTGTAGCTGACGCGGGCCTCGCTGTCAATTTCGCCCTCGTCGGGCTTCAAGACGCCAGCGAGCATCTTCGTGAAGGTGGTTTTGCCGGTTCCGTTGCTTCCAACGACGCCCACCACTTCGCCCACGTGGATGGTGCCGGGGCCGGATTCGATGGTGAAATTTCCGAGGGTTTTCTTGAGGGCGGGGTAGCGCAGCAATTCGTCCAAGTCCGCGTGGTGTTTCGGGGGCTTGGTTTCGAATTTGATTGCTTCGTCGCGAACTCGGATGTTCTCGTCAGGCAGGTATCCTTCAAGGTAGGTGTTGACGGCGTTGCGCACGGCCTTTGCGGGGGTCATGACGCCGTAGGCGCCTTCGTCACCGTAGGCCAAGTGCAGTTGGTCACTCAAGAAGTCGAGAATGGCCAAGTCGTGCTCAATGACTAGGACGCGCTTCTTCTGGGCTAATTTTTGGATGACCTTCGCCACGCGCAGGCGCTCGTGAATGTCCAAGTATGAACTGGGCTCATCGAAGAAGTAGACATCTGCTTCCTTGAGCAGAGTGGCGCTGATGGCGATGCGCTGCAATTCGCCGCCGCTCACTTGGTCGAGTTTGCGGTCCATCACGTGGTCGATGTTCATCTCGGGAATCACTTCGTCCCAGCGGCCATCTTTGTCCACGGCGCGAAGCAGTTCCTTCACTTGGCCATCGAATGCCTTGGGGATCTGGTCCACGTACTGGGGCTTACGGGCGGTGACGATGCCGTCGTTGACCACTTGCTTGAGGTAGTCGCCCAGTTCGGTGCCTCGGTACTTTTCCAATACTGGCTCCCAGGAGGGTTCGTCTTCCCAGTTGCCAAGGTTGGGAATCTCTTCGCCGCTGAGAATCTTCATGGCGGTGGATTTGCCGATGCCGTTGGGGCCAAGAATGCCCACGGGGGCGCCGATCTTTGGCACGGGGAGGCGGAACAGGCGGAAGCCGTTCTTGCCGTACTGGTGGACCATGTCGTCCTTGAGGGCTTCCGGCAAACCAATGATTTTGATGGCATCGAAGGGGCACTTGTTGACGCAAATACCACAACCAATGCACAAATCCTCACTGATGATCGGCTTGCCGTGGCCACCCATGTAGATGGTTTCGGTGACGCCGCTGCGCACCGGTGGGCAGAAGCTAATGCATTCGGAATTGCACTTGCGGGGTTGGCAGCGGTCCTCTAGGAGCACGGCGACGCGCAGGGTCACAATTGCCGCGACAGCGCGGCGCTACAAAAGTGGGCTGGGGGAAAGCCATCAAAAAAAGGGAAAAAAAGGGGGAATAGCTGTGGCGAATGATTGCCTATTCTACGGGGCAGGTGCCGAGCATCGCGTGGCAGAAAGCGGTCACTGCGGCGCATGTGACATTAAGGGCTCCGGGACAGGTGATTTGTTTGTTGGCATGGAACACGCTGCAATTTGTATCGAGTGTGGATGTGCAGGTGGCTTCTGCACTGGATTCTACAACCGTTGAAGCAGAGGCCAAGGGGGCAATCACGAGGGCAAGCATCACGAGGAAGATTGTAGGTTTCATAGTCCTTCAATCGTGAATTGAGTCCAGTTACTTCAATTTTGATGCAATTAAGGGCCAAATCGGCCTGATATCATTCAATTATTTGCCCTTATTCCACCTTGCAAAAGGCTGTTGACGCTCATCTCTTGGGGTACTGGCGATTTTCAGTTAAAATGGGGGAAATATGGAGTGGGTGATGCTTGTGCGGAAGATAATCAGCTTACCTCGAAAGGCGGGGGTCAATAATTGCGCGGCGCTACAAAAGTGGGCTGGAAACCGGATGAACCTGGATGGGCCCAGATTCCTTGAAGATGGAGAATGGAGAAGGAGTCAACCAGTCGCTTATGGGCAGGTTGTCAGCGTGGCGCACTTGAAGATGGCGCCGCCCGCAGTGGTTGCCGTGTCGCAGAATCCTTGGATGCCGTAGGCGCAATCGTAAAGGCAGGGGTCGAAGGGCCCCGCGTCGGGGTCGCAAGGGCCTGCGCTGGCAGTCGGTGCCGCAGAGATTGTGGCGAGCAGGATTGAAAGCGTGACGAGAATGGCGATTTTCATCACGCCTCAATCATGCACCTTCAGCTTGAACGTTATTCGGGATGAATAGCAACTCGAGCGACGTTTGCTGGGCGGCTGGGAGCGGGGTTGCTTACGGTTCAAGCTGCTTGCAGATTGTGTAGAATGGGTCTGCAAAGATTTCGCAGGGCAGGTCGATGTCGCCCTGGCACCAGGAGGAGAATGGCTCAGCGAAGTATTCGCAGGGCAGGTCACCGCGGCACCAGGACGAGAAGGGTTCTGCGAAGTATTCACAGTAACCGCTGTTGACGATGAACCAGCACCAAGCGTCGTAAGGGGGTGCAAATGCATTGCAGAAGTGCCCGGATTCTTCCTCTGAAGTGTCCGCGGCGGATACGGGTGCGAGTGCTAGCAAGGCGGCGAGGCCGATTGTGATGAATTTCATCAGGACATCACTGGGTGAAACTCTGATGAAGTTTGTTCGGGATGAATGAAAATCAGTGCAAGGCACAGAACAATTGAGCGGTTAAATGGGAGAGGGGGCGGATAATTTCAGGCGGAAAATGAGCCAGAATTATCGAACGCAGGGGCTGGGGAGGAACTTGCGACCCAAGTAGCACGCCTCATTGATGCCATCGCATACGTCGCCAGCACATCCAACAGGGGCAGAATCAGCGTGATTCTGCTCCATGGTGCCGGTGGCTTCTACGCAATTGCCGCCCATCACTTTGTCGCAGGCACTGTTGATGGCGCGACCAGCGGCAGTGCAGTACGTGTACCAGGGGTGAACTGCGAGGCAGTTGATTTGGGTATCCTGTGTGGCGCCAAGGCACTGGACATCGAAAGCAAAGTCGCAGATTTCGTTGATGATGTCACAGGGTCCTCCCATACAATTGGGGTCTGCGGCGTCCGTGGCGAGGGCGTTAGCGGGTGCGATGAGCATTAAGCTTGCAATGATGAGCGTGGGGTTCATGTTGGATCACGTGCCCACAAGGGGGGCAAGGGACATCTCCACGGTGGCTCCAAAGGAATTTCGCGGCGTTCCTTGGTTAGCTAATAGAGTGAGGGAGGGGGAGGAGAGAGAAGGAAATGGCTCCTTTGAATGTTCGATTGGCCTAGCGCCCGTGCCCCAAGTCTTACGAACCGGTGCCCTGTGGAACCGTTCATGACGGGACTGCCAACACTACCAATGGTCGATGCATCGGATCCAAGTGTGCCCAAAGGCAGCCCCGGCCTTGGCCCCAACGGCAAACCCCGATTGCCTGAATGGTTCAAAGTGAAAGCCCCTGGTGGCGAGTCGTATACCCAAATCAAAATGGCACTGCGAGAGCGCGGGTTGGCCACGGTCTGCGAGGAAGCTCGCTGCCCAAATCTCAGTGAATGCTGGGGGGGAAGCGATGGCCACAAGGGAACGGCCACTGTGATGGTCATGGGCGATACCTGCACGCGTGGCTGCCGATTCTGTTCCGTGCCCACTGGTAAACCATTGGCACTTGATCCCGAAGAGCCACGCAAAACCAGTGAAGCAGTCGGCATCATGGGCGTTGGGTACGTGGTCATCACGAGCGTCGACCGAGACGACCTGCCGGATGGGGGCGCGGCCCACTTTGCTGCGGTCATCGCCCAATGCAAGGCCGACCACCCGGACCTCTTAGTGGAAGTTCTGACTCCTGATTTCGATGGGCAAATAGAAGGCCTGAAGCAAGTGGTGGCAGCCAAGCCGGATGTGGTGGCGCACAACATCGAAACCATTCGCCGGCTCAGCCCAGAAATTCGAGATCGCCGAGCCAATTACGATCAGAGTCTCCAGGTACTTCGAGACTACAAGGAGTTAGCAGGCGCCAAGTACACCAAGACCAGCATCATGGTGGGCTTTGGCGAAACGGAGGATGAAGTGGTCGAGTGCTTGCAGGATCTTCGTAATGTTGGCGTCGACATTGTCACCTTTGGGCAGTACCTTCGACCGACCCAAGAGAAGCGCCATTTGCCGGTGCTAGAATTCGTTCACCCGGATCAATTCAAGCGCTACCAGGAAATCGCAGAAAAAATGGGATTCTTGTACGTTGCAAGCGGACCCCTGGTTCGTTCCAGCTACAAGGCTGGCGAATTATTCCTTGAGGGGTTGATTCGTGGCGCCAACCCGTCGGGCTGAAATCCGGCCGATATTGGCCTAAAATTGCGATAAAATGCAATAGTTCGGCCATTATTGGCCCGAAAAATCCACTTTTTACCAGGTCATTACCCAGAAGATATATTGAAGGGTTTTCCTGCGTACCCCTCGTAACCAGTGGTGCTTATGGTCTCAATGGACCTACTAGAAATCACGAGAAGCCGTTCTATGCTCCGTGCGCGTCGCACAACCTGGTGAAACCCTTGA
The DNA here is from genome assembly GCA_041623015.1 of Thermoplasmatota archaeon. Taxonomy (GTDB): domain Archaea; phylum Thermoplasmatota; class E2; order JACPAO01; family JAHFTW01; genus JANQNI01. The sequence goes on from JBFJXT010000006.1 coordinate 16,849, forward strand.
ACTACAATCTCATCGCCGTCTCCGCCCTCGCTGCTGCACTATTGGCCTCCCCTAGCGTAGGCGCCCACGAAGGCCCCGCAGGTGCCATAGCACACATGCTGGAGGATGGCGTCGAGATTCAATTCACCACCAGCACCCAATGGGCAGAAGGAGACATCATGCCCTTCTGTTACCCCCAAGAAATTCAAAAAGACTCAAACGTCCTTGGAGTCATCGAGGATGATTGTTTCAAATCGATCCTGTCTTGGAGTGGCGCTTGGCCAGAGGTGGCCTGCCGCATGGCGAATGAGAGCGACCTCGGCGCAACCGTCCCCGGCCCTGGCCTCAACATTGATCCGGAGTGCGTCACAGCAACACAAGAGTGGATCGTAACCATCACCGACGAAGAAGACGGTGAAAAATTCGTACCCGTCCTTGGGTGTAACCCTGTAGGCGTAACAATTCTGAGCCCTAATTTCCCGTACTTCTTTGCAAATCCGAATCACTCATGCATTGACTCGATTCGCGACTGGCTCATTGAAATTCTGGAAACTGGGCCCGTAACAACCAACCCGAACTACCATTTCTGATATCATGAGTCTCCGCCGCCTTGGAATCATCACTTTGCTTGTCGCCCTCCTCTTGGCGTCAGCTCCTAGTTCCCTGGCGGCAAGCTCTGGTGAAATCCAAGTACAGGCGATTGAAGCCACATCCGGTGGCGTGACTCAGGGCGCCCTGCGGGCATTGTTCATTGAACAAGATACTCCAAACGAGCGCGTCCCGCTCCCCCGGTTTGAGTTAGAATCAGATGCTGCTGTCGTCACGCGCCACCATGCACCCATTTGGGCGGATGGGGCCGACGTCATGCCCGAATCGGAAATCCTCCATGATGGCCCGATTAAGGCCCGTGGAGTTGACACACGTCAAGGCGTCCAATTCTGGCTATCGCCTCTGGGGGTTGAATCCCCTATCGTCCATGTTGCGCACCAAGCATGCACAGCATTGCAGGCACCAGAGGATGAAGTAAAAATTCGAGACCCTCTCGTCGATCGAAGTCGTTCAAGCTTGGAAGTGGACACTGCAGGTACAACAGTCCTAGCGTCTTGTGCTCAGAGTATCCTCACGGTCAAGGGCGATTTCGCTCTGACACTTTGGGAGTGGGATTTCACGCTCAATGGAGCAGTCGTTCAAACGGGTGTACAAGATGCCACGGAGGGCACTGAGTTAGCTGCTTCCGGAATCGGGACGGCGGATGAAATCAACATGGATGTCTACAACGGCACCCTCACCATTCCTTTGACGCCCGAAACCTACGAATTGTACGTGGCTCAAGCACAACTAGAAGCCCGCGACCTCCGCTTCCATGAGGCGACCGGCTCCCTCCCAGGCATTCTAGAGCCTGTAGAAGGCGAAAACGTCACTCTAGCGGGCGACCTACAAGTCTCCGTTCGCTCCGTTAGTGGTGGCCAATCCATTTCCGTCGCCATCAGCGGCACACCAACGGACGCCCACGCCAATGGAGCGCCGCTCACCGTTCAAGTTCCTGAGATGCCAGGAAGCAACGCATCTCTCTACACAACTCTCTCCATCGTGGCGGGGCTGCTCATTCTCTTTGGCATTGCACGATTCAGCCGTCCCATGCTTCTCGTTCCATACCATGAGGACAGCCACATCACCGTGACGCCCGGTATGCGAGGCCGCATGAGCAAAGGCCTCTGCATCATGGCCGAAGCAGACCTCAAAAAGCAAAACTTGCGCCGCGCGCGTTCCCGTGCTCGCCGAGCCGTTCGCGCGGATCGCTCCAACCCGTGGGCCACGTACTTGCTGGCTGGCGCATTGCTTCGATTGGCCGAGTTTGGCCCTGCGAAGACCGCGTTCGTAGAGAGCCAAGCCCTTGCCAAGAAGCCAGAAATGAAGGCCCGCGTTGCTATGGGGCAAGCCGAATTGCTCGCCCTCACGGGAGACTCCAAGGGCGCTTGCGATGCGTTGCTTCGCGCCCGCAACTTGCACCCCACGGCTGCGGCTGATTCAGCTAAGGCTCGACTCTGGGATCGATTCGAATTCCAAGGCATCGTGGCATTGGTTCGAAGCGGCATCCGCGTCGGCGGCGACGTGGACTACCACCAGTAAATTTCGTGGGCGGCCCCCAAGGGACTCTCGATGATTTCGGGCCCGGGGACTTCACAGCGCCTGGGCCCAAGAGCTCAAATCCTGATGCGTGCAGGCGGCCTCGTCCGTGACACTGCCTGAACTGCTTCCGTACATCCAATTCTTTGGACAAATTGCCCTCATCGCGGCAGCCACGACGGCGGTCTATCAATTGGTCATGCACCGGCGAGACCGTTCAGAGGCGAATGCGCTGTCTGTTTTGACGGCACTTCAATCTCCGGAATTCCGCCACGCATACGGCTTGGTTTGGACGCTGCCTTTGGATGCCAGCGCCAAGGAAGTTCGAAGCTACGGCAAAGAAATGGAAGACGCGGTCGAGTGCGTCATGATGACGTTTGAAACCCTGGGTGTGATGGTGCACAATCGCTTGGTTCCCATTGAACTGGTGGACCAAGTCATCGGTGGCTTCCTGCGTGAATCCTGGCGCCGCACGCGGCACTATGTGTGGGCTCGGCGCAAAGAAGTGGGGAGCCGTCGCCTGGCGGAGTGGTTTCAGTGGCTTGCGGAGCACTTGGCCGTGAAGACGCGCCGCAGTCGTGGCGCCTATGACGCCTTCAAGGACTGGAAACCTTAGCATCGGCCCAATAGTGCGTGCGATGGGGTTTAGTTGCTGGCACATATCTTCACCATGTGCGATATTGGCCGGTCGCAAGTGTCGCCTTGTGCTTGTTGCTGAGCCTGGCTGTAGTTGCTCAATCCTATGACTTTGGTTCTCTCGTTGCAAAATCCGATGTGGATGTGGGCGAATCGCTCGCACTAGCTCCGGCAGCAACAAACATCTGCGGCGGCCACAAGGATGCTCTTGCTCGAGTTGTGGTGTTCAATTCGGTGCCATCGGTTCAGCGCGCCATCAGTGGGACTTCGGCGGGTGGCTCCATGAACACCACGGATTCGTGCTATGGATGGCCAGGCATTTCGTATCTCGATGAAAGTGCGGACGCCAATTACAATCCAGGAGAGCCGCTGCTTTTGGACTTAGACGGAAGTGGTTCGGTTTCGGCGGGGGATGTGCGCATCAGCGAGGGTGCCGGCCTTGTGAGTTCCACTGATTCGAACCTGGGGTGGCCCCTGTCTCCTGCCCCAGTTTCGTTTTACTACGCGCCAGAATCCGACGGAGCCGAATTTTCTGACACGGCACCTTGGTACATCTCAAGTTCGAACACAGTGTCTCAAGGCGACACGAGGCTGGGTGGAGCCTACCCTGAGCCTGCATCAACGCCCCCAACACCGACGCCAACAGCGACGCCAACTCCCACGCCGCCACCGGCCACTTCACCTACGTCCCCTTCAGGCCCCGCGGGGGTGCCTCCGGCGGATCTTGTGGGCCGTCCTCCGCCAGATTCAGATTTTGGCAGGGCCTTCATTTCAGCGCCTGAAGGGCCAATCGGAACAACGGAGGCCTACATTTCCTTCTCTGCGGCCCTGGTGCTTGCTTTGCTTGCCCCGGTGCTTGCGAGCATCCACCCTCGCGCTGAGCTTGCCGCGGCGCTGTCGTCATGGATTCTGCATGGGCTCTTGTTGGCCTTTGGCTCCGTGGTGGCGCTGCTGTCCCTGGGTATTCTGGTTTGGAACGGCGTTGCCTTCCTCGCTTACCGAATCAACCGAGCAAATGGAATCCAGTCTGCAAGCGGGTTGGCAGGAACCGTCGGGCTGGTTTCCCTCTTGGAGGTTCACGCGGACATAGAAAATCACACGTGGAATCGAGATTTCTGGCTCCGTGCTACGAGCGACGATGGGCCCGAGCCCGGCCGGGTTTCTTTCGTTGCAGAGGCTCAATTGGGTTCCTATCAGTTGTTTTTCTACCGGCGACATCGAGTACGCCTAGCGCCTCGAATCCGACTACATCCCGGGGACCCGCCTCGGGTTGAGCAAACGGGGTCCATGATTGGAGCCAGCGGCTCGCTTGCGGTGGCGCTTCAACAACAAGTGGAGCCTGGCACCGGAGCCATTCATGTGCACGTGGCGGCGGAAGTGGCGTTTGCCACACGCGCCTGGAAAGTGGCCTTCGCTGCGAAGGGATTGAACGTGGATGGCGAAGTTGGGGGCGACAATCTTCAGCACCGGGTGGGTCTGGGGGTCTATCCGTGTGTTTGGGAATCGCCCACTGCCGTGGAGGGTACCTTGGCTTCACACGCGCCTTCTGGCCACAGCTCAGAATAAATCAGAACTTGGGGAATTCGCAACCTAGGATGGGCCCCGTGAAAACTGGCGCATCCACGCGTACAAAGGGGAAAGGGGAAAAGCGAGTGAGCACGGGTTCACCGTGCACGGCGTGGGCCTAGGCGGTGAGCTCTTCGGTCCAGTAGTCCCATTGGGACTCGCCGATGGTGATGCGCAAGTGGCCACGGTAGACCCACTCGCCGTCGCCCATGTTGCACATGACGTGGAAGGTTCCGGGGAGGTCGCCACCGCCAGCAACGTGGCTGCAGCCGCCATCCGATCCAGCAGCCGTGGGGGCATCGGTGCTTTGGCTCCAGTAGTGGCCACCGATGTGGTCGCTGAATCCGGTCATGTCGCCCTCGATGTTCAAGTCGAAGTGGGCGGCGCCATCCATGAGGGTGATGTTGGATGCGGTCAATGTGAAGGTGTCGTCTTCGGGCTCCACGGTCACGGCGACGGGGGCGCTCCAGAAGTTGAGCATTTCGTCGCCGGTGTATCGAGCGTGGCCGTAGACGTAGGTGGTGCCCACGTGTTCAATGTCGCACGAGATGTGGTAGTCGCCGGGCATCTCTCCAGATTGGTGCGGGCAGCCGCCGTCGGATTCACCAGCGGTGAGTTCGGTTGGCATGGCGTTGTGCCAGTAGTGGGCGCCGATGTGGTCCGATTCCACGGGGCTGCCGCCGGTTGAGGTGAGTTTGAAGTCGACGCCGTCGTCGCCAATTTCGATGTTGTTGGTGGTCAATTCAAAATCGACGGATGTTTCTTCACTGACACAGCCGGAAAGGGCTGCGGTCATGAGGGCCAGCAGGGGCAGGAGCACGGAAACACGTGACATGGTTGAATGGGGCCAAGAGAGCTACAACTTGAAGTCCGTGGTCGTCTAATTTCCATGATTTTGTGGTGTGGGCACGCCAATGCACAGAGCCGTACAACCGTTGGTCGCTGACAGATATGGGATTCATGAATCTATATTCATGCATCCTCCGCGCCCCTTATACCACACCCCCTCATCGCCGCCCATCGAGGCCCGACCATGACCAAACCCCTTACGCTCTTGGAGTCCAAGAAGAAGGACCTGGGGCTTGACCTGTCCGACGAGGACTTGCGCAAGCTCTACACTACCATGGTCCGAACCCGCAAGATGGACGAAAAACTGGTGTTGCTTCAACGCCAGGGCCGAATCGGCTTCTACCTTGCCTGCACCGGACAAGAAGCCACGCACATTGGCGCCGCCTTCGCCCTAGAACAGGACGACTGGTTCTTTGCCCACTACCGCGACCAAGGCATCCCACTCCTGAAGGGAGTCGAGATGCAAAAATTGGTCCACCAGTGCTTTGGCAACGCCGAAGACAACACCAAGGGCCGCCAAATGCCGGTCCACTACTCCTTCAAGGACATCAACTACGTGAGCGTTAGCAGCCCGCTCGCCGTCCAAATCATCCAAGCCGCCGGCACCGCCTACGCCATGAAGGTCAAGGGCCGCAAAGACGTGGTCATGACCAGCTTTGGCGACGGCAGCAGCAGCGAAGGCGACTTCCACAGTGGCATGAACTTCGCCGCCGTGCGCAAGGCCCCCTGCATTTTCCTATTGGAAAACAACCAATGGGCCATCAGCGTCCCGATTGAGAAGCAAACGGCCAACCCCAACTTCAGCGAGAAGGCCATCGGCTACGGTATGCCCGGCGTTCGCGTGGATGGCAACGATGTGTTGGCCATGTACCAAGCGACCAAGGAAGCCGTGGACCGCGCCCGCCGTGGCGAAGGCCCCACCCTCATCGAAGCGGTCACCTACCGCC